>JAOZSV010000345.1 GCA_029939505.1 Thiotrichaceae bacterium
ATTACCGAATCAACAAATTGAGGTTTCTGGTATTTACTATGATTATAAGCAAAATGTTTTTCATCCAATCCATGTCGATTTGCGGTTTGATGCGATTTTAAAAGATTTGGATTTACCTGTTTTTGCTCAACATGATGCTTTTAACGATGCTTTAATGACGGCGATGATGTATGTTAAACTACAGAATCTTAAAGCGTGACTACGCTTTTTCATTTCAACGGATATTTTCATGTTTATTAAATCTCTCATTCGCTTTATCTCTAAATCAAAAAACGTTTCCCTAAAAACGGTTCTTATTGTTCCTTTTGTCATTCTTATTATTGCGGCAGTGACACTGGTTGGATGGGTTTCTTTTTATAACGGGCAGAAAGCTGTTGACGATCTCGCGACACAATTGGGCAGTGAAATCACGGCTCGCATTCATCAGCATCTCAAAACGCTGACAGCAATGCCCCTTATGATTAATCAAACTAACGCAGAAGCCATTCGTCTTGGCTTGTTGAATTTAGAAAGTCTCCCTAACCCACTCAAGCCTTCAAACTATGCACAAAAATTCTTTGAAACTCGAATATTAAAGTTTATGACAAAGGAATATCAAAAAAACTTAACGCGCTACTTTTGGAATCAAATAAAATCTTTTAATACAGTGAGTTACATTGGTATCGGTACTAAAAATGGTGAATATATTGGGGCAAAAATGCGCGAAAATGATTCAATTATTATAGAACTCGTGAATAATGCCGGAGAATTGGAAACATGGGAAACAAATAACCAAGCAGAGCAAACAAAACGATCATCCGTCAGGCAAAACTATGATCCTCGAATACGCCCTTGGTATCTGGCAGCGGCAGCAGCAACAAAGCCGATTTGGAGTGATATTTATGTCTATTTCTCCAGTCAGACAATAGGTATTTCTGCTAACCAACCCGTTTATGACAATCAGGGCAACTTACTTGCTGTTACCAGCGTTGATCTGACTTTATTGGATATGAGTCAGTTTCTTAAAGGCTTAAAAATAGGTCAAACTGGGCAAACTTTTATCATGGAGCGTTCTGGATTACTCGTCGCCACTTCCACTTCTGAAAAACCATATCGTCGCAATTCAGAACAGCGTACAGAACGATTAAATACGATAGATAGCGATAATCCTTTGACAAGAGCCACCGCCCGGTTTTTAATCCAAGATGTGGATGATTTGACTCAGAACAAAACGGGTAAACAATTTCATTTTATCTGGAATGACAAACGACATTTCCTTGAAGTCTTACCCTTTCAAGATCAGTGGGGGCTTGATTGGTTAATCGTCGTCGTCATACCAGAAACCGACTTCATGGAACGTATTAATGCCAACACACGCATCACTTTCTGGCTATTTTTAGGTGCTTTAATACTGGCGATATTGATCGGCATTTTTACCGCTCAATGGATTGTGAGACCGATCCGGCAATTAAACACCGCCTCTAAAGCACTCGCTAAGGGAAAATGGGATCAAAATGTTTTGATTGAACGTGAGGATGAAATAGGAGAATTAAGTCAGTCATTTAACATGATGGCGTTGCAATTAAAAGAATCCTTTGCGGCACTTGAAGCTCAAAATAAGATCAAGGATGAATTTTTAGCGAATACGTCTCATGAACTACGCACGCCCCTTAACGGTATTATTGGTTTGGCGGAATCTTTAATTGATGGGATCGCGGGCAAACTGCCTGAAAAAGCCCTATTTGATCTCTCTCTACTTGTTTCCAGCGGGCGACGTTTATCTAACCTGATCAATGATCTTCTGGATTTCTCACAGATGAGAAACAAACATATTAAACTCCAACTTCGTCCCATCGGGCTAAGAGATATAGCAGATATTGTATTGATGCTTAACCAACCGCTAATCGGTCAAAAAAATCTGCAATTGATTAACGAGATTCCCTCTAATCTCCCGCTCGTCAGCGCAGATGAGAATAGAATACAACAGATTTTGCAGAATCTCGTCGCTAATGGCATCAAGTTCACTGAAAATGGTTATGTCACAATATCAGCCAAAATCGCTGATTTACCCAGAATGGGGAGGGGCGTAGAAATAACTATCTCTGATAGCGGTATTGGTATTGAGGATAAAGATAAAATACGAATCTTTGACTCCTTTGAACAAGGCGACGGTTCCACAGCGAGGCAATATGGTGGCGCTGGTTTAGGGCTTGCTATAACTAAACAGTTAGTGGAATTACACGGTGGTGAAATCCGTATTGAATCCACAATTGGAGTTGGTTCACGCTTTATCTTTACGCTACTCATTTCAAATGATCAAACAGAAAATCAATCCGTTCAGAATTTACAAATATCTTCAAGAAACGTGGAATTGCAGCGCATTGTCAGTACGAATGAGCCATTAAAGGTGAATAACTATAAACCAGCAACAACGACTGAATATGATATTTTCAAGATTTTAATTGTTGATGATGAACCTGTGAATCGTCAAGTACTGACTAATTATCTCTCGTTGCAAAATTATGAACTGATACAAGCCACGAATGGCATAGAGGCATTAGAAATCATGAGAACCGGTTTCAAACCTGATATGATTTTACTTGATGTCATGATGCCAAAAATGACTGGCTTAGAAGTTTGTCGAAAAATCCGTGAGGAAATGCAAGCCAATGAATTACCCATATTAATGTTGACGGCTAAAAATCGTGTTGACGATATGATAGAAGGGCTTGAAGCGGGTGCCAATGATTATTTGGCGAAACCGATTTCAAAAAACGAATTATTGGCGAGAATCAAGACGCATATTCAACTGTATAATATCAATCTCGCATACAGTCGTTTTGTTCCGCTTGAATTTATTCACCTGTTGAATAAGAAAAATGTCGTTGATGTCTCATTAGGCGATCAAATTGAAAAGGAAATGACGACATTATTTTCCGATGTGCGTGGTTTTACCTCGCTTTCCGAAACGATGACTCCACAGGAAAATTTTGACTTTATCAATGCTTACTTGGGACAAATGGAACCAGTTATTCATCAGCATAAAGGCATTATTGACAAATATATTGGTGATGCGATTATGGCTCTATTTCCCACCTGTGCTGATGATGCCGTTAGAGGGGCGATTGCTATGTTGGAAGCACTGAAAAAACATAACAAACTCTTAAAAAGAGCAGGCTTTCATACCATAAAAATTGGCATTGGACTTCATACAGGGTTGCTGATGCTCGGCACAGTGGGCGGTCAAAAACGCATGGATGGCACTGTCATTTCTGATGCGGTGAATTTAGCTTCTCGCATTGAAGGTATGACAAAAATATATGGAGCGACTTTGCTGATTTCTGAGGCGACTTACACCCGTTTACAAGATCCTTCTCAATATGCTATCCGCACAATTGATAGAGTGATAGTCAAAGGCAAATCAGAAGCCGTGACGGTTTATGAAGTCTTTGATGGCGATGCGCCCTCTATTCGAGAGATGAAGATGAAAACCCGTGACGATTTTAAGCAAGGGCTGACCTATTATCGCCAAAAACAATTTGTACAAGCGACAAACTGTTTCAAACAAATCTTACAATTCTATGCCGACGATAAGGCAGCGCAGATTTATCTTGAACGCTGCGAACATTTCCAAAAAGACGGCATACCTGATAATTGGGATGGCATTGAAGCGTTGAAAAGTAAATGAGCGAGTACAACGAATTGACGAAGGAATGAGACTTTAATAACTTTTAAAGCCAAACCTGACCAGTTTAAAACCGGTTTGTTTTATTAAATTTTCATTCCTAATTAATTACTGATGTTACGCACTATGTTTCCAAGAGGTTTAAGAAATCTTTGAAAAAAATCGGATTTCTAAGCGGCGAAAGAAACGATGTTTAAAAAATCCGATTTTTGAAAAAAAATCGGATTTCTAAGCGGCGAAAGAAACGATGTTTAAGAAATCCGATTTTTGAAAAAAAATCGGATTTCTAAGCGGCG
>JAOZSV010000021.1 GCA_029939505.1 Thiotrichaceae bacterium
GGACGCTGGCGCGTCCTGACTGCATTCCCACGCCGGCGCGTGGGAACGAGAAAAATACTTGCCAAAAAATTTATAAGGGCAACCTTTTCAGAAACGTTATCAGTTTACCATAAGTTAATGTTTAATCAAAGAAATTTAGCTCGCTTATAAATTAAGGGCAAAAAAAAACCTGACAGGTTTGAGGTTTGTCACTTTGGCGAATCAAGAAATCCGATTTTTGGAAAAAATCGGATTTCTAAAGCGATTTTATGAAAAGGTGGGTTTCGTACCTCTACCCACCCTACATTCACTAATGGCATCCGTTCGGTAGGTATTCCTGTGGTATGCCATTGGGTATAGTGACACTACTACATGTCCAGTTCTGATTATCTGGTTCATAGACTAAACGAATATTTTTACCAGCAACCGCCGGATCAATGCACTCTTCTTCCACCGTTTTTAAAGTGGCTTGAAAAAAGAACTCTCCTGAAACAATGTTAGCGGTATAGGTACCAGAATTTCGGCCACCCAGTTCTTCTATACTAGGCCATTGACCAACAGCGCCCAAATATTCTTCCGCAGGCGTTTTCAACTCTGCTAACAAGCCAAGTGCCTCTCCAACGGCTTGCGACACGGTTACCGGACATTTCACACAATCATCGCAATCAGGGATAGGAGTCTCGTCATCGCAATCGCAACTCGGCAAATTCAATGAACAAGCCGCAACTGGCATAGCGATACCTTCTACATCATTATACTGATGACTCAACGTTTCATCAGCTTCAATGACTTGACAGGTTTCGACATCGAAGGCGTGTAAACCAAAGGGCACATTATGAGTGCCTATCAGCAATAAGCCTTCTGGCGTGATTTCTAATGCCTCAGTTTCGCCGAGTAGCTTGTCAGGGCAAATCACGTCTAATGTATCGGTCTCCCAGTCATATTGCCAGAGGTCGGTGCCGACTGCGCCGAGAAAGACTTTCTCCTCGTTTTTCTTCAAGGTAAGCCCTTCTATGAGTGGTTTGTCATAAGGTAATTCCAAAGTACCCACACCCGTTGTCAGGTTAATCGTTATCAAACCATCGCCCTTTGCCCAGGCATATAATGTACCGTCAGGGCTAAATGCAAGGTCTTCGATTTCCTTAAAGCCGCTGCTTCCGACTGGGAAAAGTTTACCCGTTTCTCCATCCACTCTATAGAAATGTCCCTGTTTCTCATTCGTGACATTGTCTCCCGACGCGGCGTAAATCATATTCGTTTCGGGATGAATGGCAAGGCTCTCAATATCGTGTCCCTTGTACATGGGTCCTAACGCGCTGACTGTGAGATCATCAAGATTCACTGTGAAGAACTGCGAGTTGTTGAGTCCTTTGTCATTGACGGCGTAGAGTTGACAAGTAGCGGGTGCGATATTTTCCTCGAAAATCACTTCGCTGCCTTCTTCTCCCGGTGTGATAACAGACTTGCCACCTCCAACGGCTTCCGTATTACGGGGTTCGCTCCTGTTAAAGGACAAGGTTTTTTCACCGCCTTCAGCTAACACGGTGAAATTGATCGTGACGAGGGTAAATTCACCCGTCGCTAAGTCATTTTTCCATGCACCAGCGACAAAGTTAATATGCCCTGTCACGTTGTCAAAATCGTTTTCCAAAATATCGTCAAAACGATCACCTGCCGTTAAGTGATTAACCCGTAGTTTTTGTGGGTCAAAGTTAAGATAAACCGCAGTCGCATCAACGGCTTGGTTCGCATCGACTAGAATCGCAACGTCAAAGGATGAACCACCCGTTAATCCTGCTGGAATTGATGTTGTCCGTAAACTGACTGAACCACCACCGTCACGAACACTCTTTCGTAATGTCGGCGGCGTGACAGACGTATCCCATTCACAAATAGCAGGGTTTTCATCACCTTTTGGCTTTTTATAATTAGCATCAAACAACAGCTTGTCTGCGGTGTTGACGCAATTATCCTCATCAAGATCAGCGTTTTCAATGTAACCATTATCACCCTGACACTTATCTTTGCTTGTCTTGATGGAAGACCTATCAAGCAACTCCACCTTGTTGTTATCATCAACATCTCCCTCTAAAAGCGTTCCAAAGTCAAGCAGGTTGTCACCACCCAGCATTAAGGGTGGTCCAATCCGATTTGCCAATGTATGTGGTGCTTTGACGCAGATTGAGTAATTGCCAGATGGTTCTGGGAGTATACAATGCCCTAAACCATCCGTTTCGATGGTGTAAGGTTGATTGCCGTCAACATAGATTTTCAGATCAGTTTCCCAACGAGAATTAGCCGGCGGTATGGTAGGGCGACCTTGCAAAGTCACTTTACATTCCATACACTCTTGTGTGACAATTGTTTCATCGTCAGCCGCGACGGAAAGCGTTTCACCTTCAAAGGTTGCGATTGTCGAATCAAATTGCAAGTTAGTACCGTCAATGGCTGCCAAAACGGTGAAATTGAAGGTAACCAGTTCAAACTCTCCACTGGGCGGTTCATTGTCCCAAACACCAGCTGCAAAGTCAATGGAACCCTCATTAATGTCTTCTGTGAGGACATCATCTAATACCCCACTATTTGTAATTGTATTCGCCTGTAATTTGGTGGAGTCAAATTTCAGGGAAAACTCGACACCATCAATAGACTGAGATTCTGGCGTTGTCTGGAAGGTGATGTTAAAGCTCTTGCCAACGCAGATGGGAGAAGAGTTGGAAGTGGCTATTAATTCTACCTCAGTGGCATTAGGAGCGGGTTTGTTAGGCGATAACCCATGACATTTACTCATATTACTTGAATAAACTTGCCATTCACCACCAGTCACTGGATTATCCGTAACCACGTTTTCATCAAATCCTTTGACATAAGTATGCCCTGCGGCATCACCATTACAATAAATCCCACTGCCTTCTTTAGCGGTATTACCAGTGACAGCAATATTACTCAAATCAACATAAAGATGATCTGGGTTATGGCTGCTATGAACATAAAGTCCACCACCATTGCCAGTTGCGACATTGTCTTTAAAGGTGACATCCGTGAACTTATTGCGTCCACCATAATAGCCGGAGCCATAGATGAGATAAGCACCTGCACCTTCAGGCGCTTTATTGCCACTTATTTCACCACCTTTATAGTCAAAGGCTGCTAGATAGTTATGCAAACCACCGCCAGATTTAGTCGCAGTGTTATTTCTAATCACGACGTTTTCTAGTGTAGTGAGTTGCGAACCTCTATTCCAAACAGTATTGGATGTGATGACAATACCACCACCACTTTTAGCTTGATTATTTTCTACAATCAAGTTTTTCAGAGTGGGTGTTGAAAAACCACCTAGATAAATCCCACTGGCAGAGCCTTTGGTGATAGTAAAACCATCTAACACGGCTTTGGCAGTTTCTTCACTTTTGGCTGTCACCACCGTACCATTCTGATTACCATCAATCACGGTATTTTCAGCACCATCAGTCGATTTAACGATGATGTTTTTGCCATTGAAATTGATGTTTTCAACATACGTGCCGGGATGGACTAAAACAGTATAGTCCTCTTTGGCAACGTCAATGCCGTGTTGGATGGTGGCAAAAGGTTTAGCTTCTGAACCATCATTTGTGTCTAAGCCACTGGTGGAAACATTGCAGGTTTGATTTGGGCATGACATATCCCCAGCTGCTTGTTTTACCGTAACAGTTTGCGGGCTATTTTCTGCACCCGGTGCGACAACTGTAATTGTACCAGTTCTTTCTCCACCAGAATTGGCATCATAACGAACTATGATTGTGCCGCTATTTTCGCCATAGTCG
This sequence comes from Thiotrichaceae bacterium, assembly GCA_029939505.1. Taxonomy (GTDB): domain Bacteria; phylum Pseudomonadota; class Gammaproteobacteria; order Beggiatoales; family Beggiatoaceae; genus QNES01. The sequence goes on from JAOZSV010000021.1 coordinate 3,786, forward strand.
CCACTTTCAATTGTTAGCCATGAATCATTCGCTTCGGCTATCCAACCCATTATTGGACCAGTACCACTGTTTGCAACATCAATGGTGATTGTATCGCTGGTTTCAACAACATCATGGGAAGTTTGGCTAACAGATAATGTAGTATCCTGTGATGACTTCACCAACCTAATTGTTGGATTGTAGGTACATCCATTACTACCCTGTGCTATTATATCGCAATCTGGGTTTTGTCCATGCTGTCCAACCCATAGTTTTTTTATGGAAGTACCAAATGCAAAACAACCTTGTTGATTATAAGTAGGAAATTTTCCAAGTTTACCATTAATTTCCGTCATAAAATCGACACCAAGATCGTTTTTAGTCCCACCAGCAGTAACACCTGATGCATCAAAATACCCACTTGATGGAATAAGAGTACCATCATCTTTTTCTAACTTCCACGAATAACCAATACCAGTTGATTTACCAGTTATACAGAAGTTATTATCAATCTTGATTTCAGGAGGACAATAGCCAAAATTCATATCTTCAACAACATCATACTTTTCCAAATCAATGGAATAAGTCTTGGAACCACCAGGATAGCTTTGTTCAACTTCTGACTTCACATAAAGAGTATAGTCTCCTGGAAAGTCTAAATCCTCAAACTTATAGTTGCCGTCATTATCTGTAAACTCAAGAAACTTTATGTCGTTGATTTTGTCATCGTTGTATTTCAGCCATACTTGCCAATCGTACAAGCCAGACTCGCCTGCGTCTATTTCACCATTGCAGTTCTTGAGGTCGTCAGTATTTAAGTCATTCCATACATTACCACTAATAGAAGCAGGTAATTGAAGGCCAAAATCAAGATTATCTACTGAATCACATGCCAAATTAACAGTGTGGGAACCTTGTGAAGGTTCAGTTATATTTTTTCCAGTAAGGTCCTGTCCTTTTACACGAACATTATGTGTTAGCCCCGTTTTGTTGAACAGGAAAGTATATTCACCATCTCCATCTGTTTGAGTACTATTAGTAGTAATTATACTACCATCTTTGAAAGTTTGTACGCCTATATCATCCAACAATGGTTCGAGTTTTCCAGGTTTGTATTCATTACGAAGCTTATCGCCATTAATGTCATACCAAATCTTACCACCGATAGAAGGACATGTACCACATTGTGTTATACTAATGCTCCCAGATTTATCAAAAGCATAACCATCTAATGTATAACTCACTTGGTACTTACCGGACAATGTAACTTGTAATGTCTTTTGTGTCCCTACTGGACTGTTATCTTTATACCATTGATAACCATATCCTTCAGGTGCTTCATTAGCAACCAATGTAGCTGTATTAGTAGAACACAAAAATCTGCTACTGCCACTTTGAAGTGCGATTGTTGGAGTTGGAGGGCAGTCAGAATAACTCCGTGATTTAGAATAATCCCACCACTTATCACGTCCGCTATGGGTATACTTAATAGTAAAATCTCCATCACCATTTTTGCATAACTCATATTTTTGCTCAGGAGTAAGGTTGAACTTATCCCATAAAGAATCATTCCAGTATCTATCTTCTAAATCATGTTTACATTCAACATGACGAGAGCACAACATTCCATTACAAGAACTAGGCCAACCGCCAGTTGCATACGTGAGCGATGGAGAAAGTGTAGTAAGCGTTATTTCAGTACTGCAAGTAAAATCTCTCGCCAAAGCATCACGCCCCATCGCCATCAAACCCACGACAAGTGCAACAAACACAACCCCCCGCCAAACAGACGCAGGAGATTTCAGGGAACTAGCCCCCGTAGTAGATACCACCGGCACATCCGGCGAAAGGATAACAGATAACCACCGCGTCACCGGTAGTAATCGGCTTATCCCACTAAAGATAGCGAGTATGCCCGCCATTAACCCTCGCCCAAGTCTAAAACCACTTGAGCAAGCGGAGGAAAAGTCCTCCAATCGTCGTACCCAATTGGTACGTTTATATTGAATTGACATAATTTAATGTTTCCTAACAGGTTAAAGTGTTTAAGTGTGATAAAAATAGACTTGCCCTTGCTACACCTAAACTTAAAACAAGGGTAAGTTTTCAGTAATCAATAATCAATTATCAGTTATCAGTTTCAGGCAAAAGTTTTTCCGCGCTAAAAAAAGGACAAGAGGTTGTTTAAGAAAAAAAGCTTGACAAGCAAATAAGCCCTCTTTATAATTCACCATACACTTAGCTAGGGAAAGCTACCCGAAAAGGTGGTAACCATAGAATGCCACTCTGCTAAGTGTTTTGTTCCCCCTTAAAATTCTATAACTACTATGGAGTGTCAAATATGACAACTCAACTAATAAGCCGTGATTTTCACGGTGCTAGAATCCGCCAGCGTTCTGATGGCTATTTGAATGCGACTGACATGTGTCAAGCTAATGGTAAACGACTTAATGATTATCTTCGCCTTAAAATTACTAACGAGTTTTTAAAAGAACTATCTAAATCTACCGGATTGCCCATAGAACCTCAAAACGGGAAATCCCGCTTTGGTGAAAATAAAGGACTTACAGAAATCACTCATGGAGGAAATGATGCTGGTGCATGGGTTCATCCCAAGGTGGCTATTTATTTAGCTATTTGGTGTAGTCCTGAATTTGCTGTACTTGTAACCGATTGGGTTCATGAACTCCTAACCAAAGGTTCAGTATCACTAGACCCAAAACTAGAAATTGCCCCATTCGCTCAAGCCCAAGCCGAAGAATTAGATAAGCTTGGTATCATCGGCAATGCCAAACAAATCGCCCTCAACAACTCCATAAAGCAACAGTTTGATTGCGATATATTGCAATTATTTGGTATTGAATCCCCGACTGCCGAAATCCAGCAAGCCCTACTTATTCCAACTGAAATAGCCAAACGAGTTGGTTTAAAAAGTGCCAGACCAGTTAACGTCAAGTTAATTGAATTTGGACTCCAAACCAAACACCGCGACGACAAAAAACGCCTTTATTATGAACTGACAGAAGAAGGCAGCAAACACGCCCAATACCAAGACACCAGCAAAAAGCATAATTCTGGTACCTTAGTCCGTACTCTAAAATGGTACGAAAGCGTCTTACAATTCTTCCAAGCCTTGCCAGTTTCCAAAGTATTTAAACTCACATAAAGTCTTTTAGTAAGCGTAGGGTGGGTAGAGTGAAACGAAACCCACCACCACCATTTAATATTAATTGAGAAATGGTGACGCTTCGCTCCTACCCACCCTACACTTGCTAACAGGTTAAAGTGTTTAAGTGTGATTAAAATACACTTGCCCTTGCCACACCTAAACTTAAAACAAGGGAAAGTTTTCAGTAATCAGTAATCAGTAATCAGTTATCAGTTTCAGGCAAAAGTTTTTCCGCGCTAAAAAAAGGACAAGAGGTTGTTTAAGAAAAAAAGCTTGACAAGCAAATAAGCCCTCTTTATAATTCACCATACACTTAGCTAGGATAGCTTCCGAAACGAGAGGTAACCACAGAATGCCACTCTGCTAAGTGTTTTTATCAAATGTCTGTGAAATCCTTCCTAATTAACTACTGTGGAGAGTCTATAAAATGACCAACCAACAATTAATAAGCCGTGATTTTCACGGTGCTAGAATCCGCCAGCGTTCTGATGGGTATTTGGATGCTACGGCAATGTGTAAGGCAACAGGTAAACTATTCAAAGATTATCGTCGCCTTAAAACCACTCAGGAATATCTTGAGGTTTTTAGTTTAAAGAGGAGAATTCCCCCCTTTAAAATTATCGAAGTAAAATCAGGTCGTTACGGTGGTTCATGGATACATCCAATAGCATCTATTAATTTAGCTACTTGGTGTAGTCCCGAATTTGCCGTTATGGTGTCGGATTGGGTTTTTGAACTCCTAACCACAGGCTCAGTATCACTTTACCCAAGACTAGAAATTGCCCCATTCGCCCAAGCCAAAGCCGAAGAATTAGATAATCTTGGTATCATCGGCAATGCCAAACAAATCGCCCTCAACAATTCCATAAAGCAACAGTTTGATTGCGATATATTGCAATTATTTGGTATCGAATCCCCAACTGCCGAAATCCAGCAAGCCCTACTTATTCCAACTGAAATAGCTAAACGAGTTGGTTTAAAAAGTGCCCGTCCAGTTAATGTCAAATTAATTGAACTTGGCTTACAAACCAAACACCGCGACGACAAAAAACGCCTTTACTATCAACTAACCGAAGAAGGCAGCAAACATGCCCAATACCAAGACACTGGCAAAAAACATAACTCTGGTACCCTAGTCCGTACTATCAAATGGTTTCGAGGTTCAAGTTTTTTTCCGAAAAACTTGAACCTCGAAGAAAGCATCTTACAATTCTTCCAAGCCCTGCCCATTCCCAAAGTATTTAAACTCACATAAAGTCTTTTAGTAAGCGTAGGGTGGGTAGAGTGAAACGAAACCCACCACCACCATTTAATATTAATTGAGAAATGGTGACGCTTCGCTCCTACCCACCCTACACTTGCTGACTCTGCTTCTTCAAAATAATAACTCACCGTTTTATTGAATGTCTCGCTTAAAATATATTGGAAAACGAATTGCAATAGTTCTTTAAAAGAAATATTTGGATCACTCAAAAACACAAAGAGTTCTAAAAGTGATTCTAATTTGATTTTATTGAAGCACCATAACGGGATTATAATAATTGTAATCGTCAATAAAACGATTACTGTAAAAACCTCTAACAATCTCAGAAAAAATCCGGGTAAATCTACAAAGCTACCGCTAATCAGGGAGGCTATGGCAACAATTCCAAATGAAGACAATGCTAAAATCAATATAATTGTAATCGTCAACAAAACGATTGCTATAAAAAACCTAAAAATCCTTTCGATGTTCCTCGAAAACAATCTCAGAAAAAAATCGTGAAACTTTACAATCAAGCTACTAATAATCAGGGAGGCTATGACAACAATTCCAAATGAAAACATTCCTACAAGAAATCCGTATATAAATGAAAACAATCCGAAAATAGATAATCCAAAAAGTGCTTGGAATTTGAATTTGATTTTATTGGCGCACCATAACGGGATTATGATAATTGCCATAATCAATGAAACGATTACTATAATAACAATTTCAAATAAGTCTTTTTCAGTCATGCGATTCCTCCCCTTGTTCAAATTTAACCCGTTTTAAACCGGCTTATGCACATTCCCAAATCACAACTCTTTGGGATACGCACCAGTCAAATCGTAGATAATCTCATACCGTTTATATGCCTCACTACGCCGCCCCATTTCGAGCAAGAGTTCTGCGCTGACTTTCAAAGCCCTCACATGGCTTTTCATTAACTTAGGATCATGAGAATGATCTGCTTTTCGACAGATACTGATTGCTTGACTAAAGTACCTCAACGCCTTTTTCAATTGCCCTTCTTTATACAAAACAATCCCCATTTGCTCAAACAACTTTGCACGATTCACATCAAACTTAGGATTTTTAAGGAGCAATGGCATTTTATAAATATCCAGTGCCTTGTCAAAGTAAGTGATGGTGTCGTGCGAAAAACCACGTTGATACGCATTCTTCGCCGCTTTTTCAAAGAGTTTGGCTTGCTGAACAGCTGGTTTTATTCTATAATTGAAATTCCAAACCTTGTACATAAACAAGGTAACGACAAAGCTAATGATAATGATTCCTTCCAACAAAGAATCGCCGGGAAAAATGACCAAAAATAAAATAACCGGAATCACAAAAATAAAAGTTCGTCCATAACTGATTGATTTGCGATTCAAACGACGATTACTCTCCTTAAAACAACGCTGTTCTACTTTATCGACGAACCAATTTAAAAGATGATTCAAAGCGAAAAACTTCAGCGTTGTTATCAAAAAGTTAATAGGAGAAAACAAAATTTCTACAATGATTCCTAACAATTTTAGAAAAAATCTGGGAAAGCTCACAATCAACCTACCGAGAATCAGGGAGATTATGATAACAATCCCAAATGAAAACAATAACAAATGAAACAGTGCTAAAATCAGTTCATGAGACATCATAACATCAACATGTTCCTTTTTTATTTAGTAATTAAGCTAAGAAGTGACTGCTTATCAAAAAAATTAAAAACAGTAACTTCGCTTAACCAAATTAAAGTATAGATAATTAAGCATATTGACAAAATTTGTATAACAACTAAAATTTGGATTCCTGCTATCATAGAATCCATTTACTTACAGCAAAAAAAATTTTAGCTCTTACTTGGTATACGAAAAAAACTCCTTAAATTGACAAAATTTTTAAAACAAGCAAACTAAATTTTAAATTTCTGTTATCATGGAAGCCGTTTATAGATTGCAATTGTCAATATTGCGTAAAATCTGTTACAGTCAAAAATTTTTCCCGTATTCAAACATACGATGAATGTTGCGATAAGTCATTTTGTCAAAAAAATATAGTCATAAAAAATATTGAAATCTGTTGACAATATAGAAAAATTTCTATAAAAAATGAAAGCACTGAAAACGAAAATGAGAGGTTTAGACAAGAGTCAATACAAGAGATTGAAGGAATTAACTCATCACGCCAAAAATCTCTATAACCAAACATTGTGGACGTTAAAAGAAGCTTTTGAAGCGACGGGGTTGTATTTTTCTTACCCCAAGATGGATAAAGCGATGAAACAAGTTGAGAACCTTGAAGGCGAGGTGAATTACAAGCTGTTAAAAGCCAAGGTATCTCAACAGAACTTACGACGACTTGACAAGAATTTCAAGTCTTTTTTCCATTGTTATCAAGATTTTAAAAAAAATCCGGGTAAATACAAAGGACAACCTAAACCACCTCGTTTTAAACAAAAGCAATACGATAATCTGATCTACGATTATCAAGCGTTTTCAGTTAAAGACGAGGCGGTGTTTTTGGAAAAAGGCTTAAGTTTTCCTTGTCCTAAAAAGTTGGTTGGCAAGACAATTAAACAAATTGAGATTGTTCCCAAATATAGGTATTTTGAAGCGATTTTTGTTTATGAGGACGATGAGACGGTTGCGAAAGTGGCACCAAACGATAAGATTATGGCTATTGATTTAGGACTTAATAACTTAGCGACTTGCGTGACCAATGGTACAGTCAAACCTTTTATTGTTGATGGTCGTCAGCTTAAATCTCTCAATCATCACTATAATAAACGCTTTGCTAAACTTCAGTCTCACTTAAAAAAGACTCGTGATCGTCAGTGGTCAAACCGGTTACAGCGTTTGACTGAGAGGCGTAATGCAAGAATTGCTGATTATTTACATAAAGCCACTCGTCAAGTCACTGAAATTTGTGTTGAAAATGGTATTTCTAAAGTGGTGGTTGGGGATGTTAGCAAATCTCTTGACCAAATCAACTTAGGTAAAAAGACTAATCAGAACTTTGTGAATTTATCTCTCGGTCAGTTTATAAACAAATTACGTTATAAACTTGAGTTACATGGCATTATGCTAGAAGTAATAAATGAGAGTTATACTTCAAAAGCGAGTTTTATTGATGGTGATATTTTGCCTAAAAAATACGAACCTAAAAAAAACACACATACATTCAATGGCAAACGAGTTAAACGCGGTTTATACCGGTCACAAAACGGTACGACTATCAATGCTGATGCGAACGGTGCGTACAACATTTTAAGAAAAAGTAACCCTAAGTTTTCCTTTTCAGAATTAACCAAGAAGGTAGGCGAGGGGATATTGGATTGGTTACATCCTTATACACGTTTGAAGTTCTGTTGATTTTTCGTTAATAGTTCTACAAATTTCTATAAAATTGTGACCTAGTCAACATCAGATGAAAAGGTAGGAACACCATGCTAGACTATGAAAATCTTCTAAAACTATTAAGAAAAACTGAGCGAAAAAAACTTGAAGAATATGCGGAGTCGCAAATAGAGCCATATAATAAATTAATTGAACATTCACTTTGCAAAACAGATCATGATCGAAAGCCTTGTCATACGACGGATAAGGGCGAGCCTTTGTGTGCCCAAACTTTAGATGCGTTGTCTCTTTTAGAAATGGCTATGGATAATTTGCGTGGGGGAAAGTATACGCCGGCTACTAAGGGCTTAAATGCTTTGCCTGGTCAAAAATATATTATGGATAAATCCAGTCAGGAACAAAAAAAGTTTGCTTTTGAGGCGGTTAAATTTGCTATTAGAAATTGTGTCAAATGTTTTCCTATGCTTTGCCGTATAAGCATTTATCAACAAATTTATAGCCCTTGCTACAAGTTATATGCCAAGAAAAAATGTATAGAACATCACCTTGATTTGTCTCCGGATGAGCTAATTGAAATAACAATTAATAAACGTTTACTCAATCCTTCAGTTTGCTTTCCAAGACCCAGTACAGAAACTCTGAAAGCCTTTATCTACCAGCATATAAAAGGTAGTGTCCAAGATTGCTTTAAGAGTGAAAAAAATATAACTGAAAATGAACCATCAAATTCTGGCACTGGAGCAACTGAGCTATTAATTATTCTTCAAGATTTACTCGAAGAAATTGATAATGAAATTGATAGTATTCCAAATCAAAAGATGAGGGAACGGGTACAAAAGTTTTTTGATGCTTTAAAAAGTGGAGAAATTGATCTAATGGAGGATAACGACGAAGAAATTACCAAAATGTTAGACATAACTACACGTCAATATAGGTATCTTCGTGACGAATATTTTAAACCTATTGTTGAATCCCTTATTACCCTTGAAGAATTTGAAGAATTATGCGTGAAGCTGAAAAAAATCTACATTGAACCAAGTAATGAAAATGATTGATATAGCGTTTCCCGATCAACCTCAGTATAAGTTTTATTATTTTTTGGAGCTTTGGGCGTTACCAAATCACGAGTGCCAAAGCTTTGAACTCCATAATATTTTAATGACTGTATAGGAAAAACTATTATGAACCACGACACAGTAAAACAACACACAATAGATATTAAACGCGCACCTCGTTTGATCTCGCAATTAGCTTACTTATGTGAGCAAGAAGTAAAAGAAGTTTTCCACTTAGTTTCGGATTTAAGAGTCATACTTCCTAAAAAAGTGGGTAGCATGACAGCAAAGGTTTATTTAGAATCTGATCTTGAGCCGAGTTTTACTTATGAATTGATTATTGATCATTTAGGTAAGAAAGATTCTAAATTAGTGCAGAAGTTTAATAATGAACTAAATGATAAACCTTTGTATTTTTCTGAAGATGATAAGAAAGACTTTATCAGTTTTTCTCAAGGTATGACAATTCTTAAAAAAAAAGAGCTATTTTGTCAGTCAATAAAGGGATTGGAGCATATAAATGTGCAGGCACCGGTAACCAAACAAAAATGGCTTTCACAAATTGCTGCGTTTTTATGGGAATGGAGAATTGGGATGTCTTTTGCAACTTCGGTATTGGTGGCGGTTATCGTTTTATTGCAGGTGATGCCATTGGAACCGGGAATACCGGTTGGAACAACGGTGAAAGGTTCGTCTGCTCCACAAGAGTTGGTGGTGTCTGAACCGCAAATAACAGCCCAGACGTTGCGAGCAGATTTAGCCAAGCTTGGTTTGGTTGCTACTGTGAAATCAGTTAGTGAAGGTTGGATGGTTGAGGTGGTTGATTTATCTGTTGATAATCCAGAGGATTTGTTTGTTTTGTTGCAGGAGTATGAGTTGGAATTGCCCGCGCCGGGAGAGAGTGGTTTGAGAATTCTGGTGGTGGCAAAGGATAATAATTGAAGGTGTATTATCCTTTTTCCAAAAAACTGTTGTATTATAATCTTGTCTATATCTTAATTTTCAATTTTTTTAAGGAAAACAATATGCACACACTCAAAACCATTACCTTGGCATTAATGCTAATTATTTTTTCGGTAGCAGGGCTACGAGCGGAGCCGGTTGCTATTTATGCTACAAGTGCGAAGAATATTCGTATTGTACCATTAGTGCAAGGAGATATTCCCAACTTGAATGAAGGAGTTGATTTAGTAGCTTCGGCACCTTGTGAAGACGATATTACTCAATCAGTTTTTATAGTTCCCTTAAACAGCAGTAGAGAATTTCTTACTATTTGGTGGAATAAAAATACTGACAAAACTTGTTATTCCAGATTTATTTCCGATGGGAATGGTAGTTTTACTGAAAAGTACATGGGTGATTGGTTAGGTGGTGGAACATCTGTGTGGAGTAAGGGAACAAATGGTGATATTGGTAATATTTGGTCACCGTTACCTTCTGCTGATCTTAATGGTGATAAAATAGATGATTTGGTGCTTATTCGTTGGCATAGATTAGGAACTCGTCCAAAATCTGTTGAATACAAGGTAGCACTTGGACAAAGTGACGGTAGTTTTGATTTTAGCGGTATTGCTACTACTTTTATAACTGGTGCTTGGACTGGCTCTGTTACGTTAGCCGATACAGACGGTGATAATCATGCTGATCTTGTTTATTACCGTTTTAGACATGGTGGCTCTCATTCCACTGATGTTTACTCATTAAAAGGACGAAGCAATGGTACATTTGCCTCGGTAGCTGATAAAAAGTTACTTGTGAGTACTGGTGCTGGTCGAGGCAGTGCTAATCTTGCTGCAATTGGTGATTTTAATTCTGATGGATACCCTGATTTATTTTTACCTCCTGATGATGATGTTTTAGATGAAGGGCAAGCTTATATTTCATTTGGTGATGAAAATAGTAAATTTACACCAATTTTAGAATCTATTGATTTTGTTTCAAGAAACGAAGGCAGAACAGGAGATACCTTCTCGGCAAGTACAGAAGCTTATGATGTCAATTTAGATGGTCATCTTGATATTGTTGCTAATGCTAATCGATGGAATATCTTGACATCTAAAAAAGTTTATTTTGGTAATGGTAATGGGCAGTTTTCGATTACTGGAAAAAAATTATTTTCTGCTCCCAAAGGTACGCCTTACCCTCGATTAGCTTGGTTGTTTACATCTGAGCAGCGAGCGGAGGAAATTTCGCTTGAACAATTTGCTAATGAATTTAATACCCTCTTTCAGGCTAAAGACTGGAAAAAAATTGGACAATTATTTATCAATAACCCTAACACTGCCAAGCAGTTTCAACAGATGTTGGCTCGTGCTGGTGAGGGAACGGGGAAACAGGTGGAGCAGACACGTGCTTTAGCTGGGTTAGTGGCAAAGTTGCGCCAAGGTTTGTCTGGTAGTAAAAATCCTATGCTTGCCCGTTTACTAAAAGAAGGTAAAAAAGCCTATAGTATTGCTGAATATCGTACTGCTATAAGAAAGTGGGAACAAGGTTTAAATCTAGCACGTCAAACTAAAAGCCAATTGTATATTGGAGCATTTATTGGTAGTCTCGGCGTGGTGTACGATAATTTAGAACAATACCAAAAAGCCTTGATTTATCAACAGCAAGCCTTAGAAATTAACCGTAAAATTGACAATAAATATGGGGTTGGAAATAGCTTAAACAACATTGGCAACATATACGGAACATTAGATCAATACCAAAAAGCCTTAAATTATTACCAGCAAGCTTTAGAAATCAACCGCAAAATCGGTTATAAGCGCGAGATTGGAATTAATTTAGCTAACATTGGCGTGGTGTACAAAATATTAGAACAATACCAAAAAGCCTTGATTTATCAACAGCAAGCCTTAGAAATTATCCGTAAAATTGACGATAAATATGGGATGGGAAAGAGTTTAAGCAACATCGGTAACGTGTATGGAAAGTTAAAGCAATACCAAAAAGACTTGAATTATCAACAGCAAGCCCTAAAAATCAGACAAAAAATTGGTGATAAGCACGGAGAAGCCTATAGCCTTGCTAACATCGGCGTGGTCTATAAACATTTTGGCAAATATCAAAAAGCCAAAAAATTTTTTCAAAACAGTTTGGCTATGTTTGAAAAATTGGGTATAGAAGATTCTTGGAAAGCACTACATAATTTAGCTTCCATTGAAGCTAAACTCAACCAACCCGAACTAGCCATTCAACACTACCAACAAGCTCTTGACAATATAGAAATACTTCGTACAGGCATAACCACTAAAGAACTCAAAACTTCTTTTATGCGTAAAAAAAGATATATCTATGATGAGCTGATTGCTCTTCTACAATCCCAGCACTCAAAACAACCAAATAAAGGCTACGACCGTAAAGCCATAGAAATCTTTGAACGTAAACAAGGCCGACTATTTTTAGAAGAAATGGGGCAAAGTGGAGTACGGCGGTTTGTGGGCTTAGATGATGAAATTATTACTGAAGAACAATCTCTTATGCTAAAGTGGCAAAAATTAGAAATACAAGCTTTTACACCACAAGAATATACCGCTCTTGAACAAGCAGAAGAACAATTAAAAAAGCGTATCAAAGCAGAATATCCCAAGTACTATGCTCTGAAATACCCTCAGCCTGTTGATTTAGCAACGCTACAAAGCCAAGTATTACAGGAAAATGAGATGATGTTAGTTTATGGAGTAATGAAAAAAAATATCGTTTTATGGGTTATCGGTAAACAACACTTTCAAATGTTCACCCTGCCAGTCGATGAAACCACTTTAAAACAAGAAGTCAAAAAATTACGGGCATACTTCAACCCCTTATTTAAAAATAAATTTCTCAAGTATAGTCAAAATCTATATCAAACACTATTGCCGGAAGCAGTACGCCAACTGATAAAAGATGCAAAAACACTCTATATTATTCCAACTGGACCTTTATATGGACTGCCTTTTGGCTCGCTAGTAACATCCAACCCAAAGCAACCAATTCACTACCTTATCGAAGACTATCCAATAAGTTATCTATCCTCAGCATCACTACTCAAAATCCTTCGCACCACAGAACGCAAAACCCAACCATCAGAACCGTTCTTAGCCTTTGCAGACCCAGAATATCCACCGTGTAATAGTACAAGCAACACCAAAACAGAAACTTTTACCGAACTACGCACCGAAGCCTACCTCAAATCAATCAAAGGTAACTGCTTCACCCGCCTCGCCGCCACCGCAGACGAAGTGCGTGAGATTGCAAACCTATTCAATGCCGATCACAGCAAAGCCCTCTACTTAGGAGCCAAAGCCAGTCGCAGCACCGTATTCGCCCTCAACAAAGACGACAAACTAGACGATTATCGCTACATAATGTTCTCAGTACACGGCATAATCCCAAACAAAACCAACCAAATAGAACAACCCGCCTTAGTCCTATCAAACCCAACCACAGACGGCTACCTAACAATGGCAGACGCATTCGCCCTCAAACTCAACGCCGACTTCGTCAACCTATCTGCTTGCAACACCGGCTGCACCAAAAAAGACTGTAGCGAAAACGTGCGTGGCGAAGGCATCATGGGACTAACCCGCGCCTTCATGTATGCCGGAACCTCCCGTGTCGCCGTTACCTTATGGTCAGTAGATTTATATTCGTCTAAAGATTTGAATGTAGGACTATTTACCCATCTCAAAGCCAACAAAAAAATGGCCCACGCCCTACGAGAAATTAAGCTAAAAATGATTCAAGGCAAAGCAAGTAATGAGCAATATGCACATCCCTACCACTGGGCAGGGTTTGTGGTGTATGGGGATGGACAATAATTTAGACTTGACAGGTTTTTTATTATCACTAAAATAGGGGACAGACCACATTTATTATCGAAGCAACCTTGGCTTTCAAAAGGGAAATTTTCTTTGCCATTCTGAAAATAAATTAAAGGGAGAATAGGGGACAGACCCCATTTTCCCACCACATATTTAGTTATCCAAAATAAGGTCACTGTTAAATTACTCCAAAACATTTTGCTCCATTTTGGTATCAATACTCAGGAGAAATTCTATCTTGAAGCAGAGTTTGAAGTCTCTCTTTGAATATTGGAAACGAGACAAAAAGTGTGAGTTACAATGATGAAATTTCATCAAACAGCCAATTAAGAATGTTAAGAACATTTTGTAAATCAGCAATGACGGATGTAGATGTTGAATCTATCACAAAAACACGGTTTTCTAATTTTCCAAATTGCCAAAATTCACCTGTTGACACTATTCCATAACAGATTGTTGCCCCAAGTAAAGAAGAGGCGACCATTTCAGCCAAAGCTTGTGTCCACCCTTCATCAAAATTATCTTGTTTCGCTTCTATAACACAAAGAGACGGTCTTGCCATTGTTCCATATTTGGTTCTTGCTGCAATTAGATAATCGGGTTTTCCAACTAATCCCTTTTCTTTATCTACATCATAAGAGACATGAGACCAAACTTTGAGAGAATAATTTTTTGCAACCATTTTTAAAATCGGTCGAATAATGGCTTCACAAATGGCATATTCACTGACATAATTAGTATCATCATGTAACTCTTCTTCTATCATAGATATTAATATGTCTGAAACTTCATAAGGTTTTTTTTTGATAAATGATGTTCTATTAATGACTTCAATATCAAATTTTTCGGCGACTTCTCCAACTGATTTAAACGTACCATAAGACATTTACGTTATCCTTATTCCTATTCTCTGTAGCAATGCCATTAAGTTAAGGGCAACCACAAGGGTGTGCAGCCTACAAATCGTCATGTAGGGGCAAATCCTTTATGGTTGCCCTTAACTTAATGGCAGTGATTCTCTGTAGGTTGTGCCAGTCAATCATTAATCGTCAAAAATGACTTTCATGTTGATTATTTATACTACCACTTTTTTTTTTAAAAGATCAAGTAAAAAAATGTCTAAAACTCGAACAGGCTGCCAGTTTTTCGTCTGACAACAGTAACTACAAGGATTATTTATAATAAAGGATTATTTATAATAAAGGATAATCACTCGCTATTCCTCAATATGAATCCACCATCAAATAAACCGCTCAAATGATCACAAACGATAAACAAATTGATTCTTGCCTAGAAAACTTATGTCAGCAAGGTTGCCGAACAGTCAACCAAGTGATTCAACGACTTGAACAGGAAGAAGTCATTGATACTGTAAAACATTTAAGTGCTGCCCAACAGAAAACACTTTTGCAGGAGTTAAAAAATATTATGGCGGTTTATGCAGAAACTCAATCCTGTCAAATTTAATGATGATTTCTCTTCATAAAAGAATTAAACGCTTTGAAAATCAATTCGAGGTTCAAGTTTTTTTATCGAAAAAACTTGAACCTCGAATAGATATATACAAACAAAGCGACTACAACGAAACAAAAACGCGCAACGAGAATCCTTTCGAGGTTCAAGTTTTTTTATCGAAAAAACTTGAACCTCGAATACAAAAAGGTGTTTTATTCACTTGGAAGGATGAAAAGGGATTTGGTTTTATACTGCCAGAAAATTGTGGTGAAGATGATTCATATTAGCGCGTTTGGCGGAATCAGTCGTCGCCTTACGGAGATGGTATGCCTTGTGAACAACGATGTGGGCATTAATATTATTTATCCACCTTAACAAAACGGGTTTTGGTTAAATTGGAAAACGAAATACCGCTTTGCAAATATAATCATGTCAATACGACTCAAAATCAAAAACATAATAAAACGCTTTGATAATCAAATAGATAGATATAAACAAAGCGATTACAACGAAACCCAAACGCGCATTGAGTTCATCAATCCGTTTTTCACCGCTTTAGGCTGGGATGTAGAAAACAAGCAAGGGCTTTCAATCACTCATTGCCCTGTTATCCACGAAGACACCTTAAAAATTGGCAGGGCAACCAAAATCCCCGATTATAGTTTTCGTGTCGGCGGGGTGCGAAAGTTTTTTGTCGAAGCGAAAAAACCGTCAATCAGCCTAAAAAATGATCCTGAACCTGCTTACCAATTGCGCCGCTATGGCTGGAATGCCAAATTATCTCTGAGCATTGTCACCAACTTTGCCGAGTTTGCCGTTTATGATTGTCGCATCAAACCAGAATCTACGGATAAAGCATCCACTGCTCGTGTTTGGTACTTACAGTTTACTGACTACCTTGAACATTGGGAAGAATTGGTGGAACGATTTTCCTTTGAAGCGGTTTGGCAGGGCAAGTTAGATCAATATGCGACTGCCCAGACAAATACCAAAGGTGCTATAGAAGTTGATGCGGCATTTTTAGCCGAAATGGAAGAGTGGCGAAAAATATTAGCGCGTCATATTGCCTCAAACAATCAAGCATTAAGCCAACGCGAATTAAACAAAGTCGTTCAACAAACCATTGATCGCATTGTTTTTCTACGAATCTGTGAAGATCGGGGCATTGAAGATTATGGGCGTTTGTTGAGTTTGCAAAACGGCACCCAAATCTATCAACGTTTAATTCGACTTTTTCGTGAAGCCGATGAACGTTATGATTCGGGTTTATTTCATTTTAAAGCCGAAAAGGGGCGCGAAGAAGCAGATACTTTATCGCCTACCCTAACCATTGCCGATGAGATTCTCAAACCGATTATAAAAAGTCTCTATTATCCTGACAGCCCTTATGAGTTTTCAGTATTGGGGGCGGATATTTTAGGGCAAGTCTATGAACGATTTTTGGGTCAAGTCATTCATCTGACTGACAAACATGAAGCCTTTATCGAAGAAAAGCCCGAAGTGAAAAAAGCGGGCGGTGTCTATTATACGCCTACTTATATTGTCGATTATATTGTCAAACAAACCATTGGTACCTTACTCAAAGATAAAAAAGTCGGATTACGCAGTCGCGTGAATCAATTAAAAATCCTTGATCCCGCTTGTGGCTCAGGTTCATTTTTATTAGGGGCTTATCAATTTCTGCTCGACTGGCATTTAGAAGCGTATTTACAAAATCCCAACAAATGGGCAAAAGGCAAAAATCCGCGCCTTTATCAAGCGATTGGCAAAACGTGGAAATTAACCGTTTCTGAGCGCAAGCGCATTTTATTAAACCATATTTACGGTGTCGATATCGATTCCCAAGCGGTGGAAGTCACTAAACTCTCCTTATTACTCAAAGTCTTGGAAGACGAACAAAGCGTCATTTCTCAACTCTCTTTATTAAAAGAACGGGTGTTGCCTGATTTAGATAACAATATAAAATCCGGTAATTCATTGATTAGCAATGAATTTTATCAAGAACAACAATTAGGGCTTTTAGATGAGGAGACATTGTATCGAATTAATGCCTTTGACTGGGATTCGGAATTTGGTGAGGTGATAAAAGCGGGGGGATTTGATGCGGTGATTGGAAATCCGCCTTATGTACGGCAAGAATTGCTAAGTGAATCAAAGGTTTATTTTAAAGAACATTATAAAATCTATCATGGCGTTGCTGATTTATACGTCTATTTCATTGAAAAAGGAATCTCCTTACTCCGTGAAAATGGAATATTTGGCATTATTGTCTCCAATAAATGGATGCGAGCCAATTATGCTCAACCATTGCGGCAATGGCTGAAACAGCAATGCTTAATCGAAATTATTGATTTTGGTGATTTGCCCGTTTTTCAACAAGCCACTTTAAGAGTTCAGAAAGCCAAACCTCCCACGACTTATACATGTATTTTAAGAGTTCAGAAAGCCAAACCTCAAGCCACCTTTCAAGTGTCGCAAATCAAAACACTGGATTTTGATGATTTAAAAACTGAGGTGGCATCTCATGCTTATCGCATTGAACAATCCTCATTAAATCATGAAGGTTGGTCATTAGCTGATAAAAAGAGGCAAGCCCTTTTGGATAAATTGTACCAAAAGGCTATGCCCTTAAAAAAATATGTTGAGGGCAAAATTTTTTATGGCATCAAAACTGGGCTTAATGAAGCTTTTGTGATTGATGCCAAAACACGAGATAAATTAATGGCCAGCGATGCCAAAAGTGAGGAATTGATTAAGCCATTTTTATTGGGTAGGGATATTAAACGTTATCAAGCAATTTCAAATGAACGTTATTTAATTTTCACTCGTCGTGGTGTGGAGATTAAAAAATATCCAGCGATAAAACGGTACCTTCATCAGTTTAAAAAACAGCTGATGCCAAAGCCTAAAAATTGGAAAGAAGAGTGGCAAGGACGCAAACCAGGTAGTTATCAGTGGTATGAAATTCAGGATACGATTGCTTATTATCATGAGTTTGAAAAACCCAAAATTATCATTCCCGCTATTGTTCAAAAAGCCTCTTATGCCTTTGATAAGTTAGGCTTCTATTCTAATGACAAAACCTCAATTATCGCCTGCGATGATTTGTATTTATTGGGATTGTTAAATTCTCAAGTATTGGATTTTGTACTTCATTCAATCGCCTCAACCAAACGAGGCGGATATTTTGAATATAAACCGATGTATGTCCAAAAACTGCCTATTCGCTCAATTGACTTTGATAATCCAACCGACAAAGCCACACATGATAAAATAGTACAACTGGTTGAAATCATGCTAACACTCAACCAAAAACTCGCCACTTCTCTTGATTCGCACAGCAGAACAGTCTTTAAACGTCAAATTGAAGCGACTGATCGGCAAATTGATCATTTGGTTTATCAATTGTATGGTTTGACGACTGAAGAAATTGGGATGGTGGAGAACAGCAATTAAAAGGTCTTTTTTATGACTCATGATGCGGAAAAAAACGATGAGCAAACCAAAAATATGGATGAATTTGGCAGTTTACAAGGGCGTACCTACGAGCTTGGCGGATTAGCTGGCGCAATAGGTGCGCTACGCCCTTTCAGGGCTTCAAAAGAATGCAAACAACAAATGGCTCGCATTATTTCTCGGCTCGGTGAGTTTAAGTTGAGCAAAATAATCAGTCAATTTGGCAAAGAATTTGATACAAAATCTCTTGATTTAAAATCACTCAAATCTGCGCCCTCTATTTTAAGTGCGAGATTATTTCAAGGTTATGTTCAAGGGTTTTGCGAAACTCAGCAGTTCATAAAATCTCTACCCGCTACCACAAAACCTCAATTAGTATGGGTTTATGCTAATCCCGCCCTTGGGCAAGAAACCAACGATGCCTTTGCTTTAGCACAACAAGAATTCGCCTTGATTGCCGATTTTTCTGATTTCAATTTCAGCACACTTAATGAAACGGGGAAATGCCCTTATGCTGATTTCTTATTGATTGTCAGAACATACTATAATAAGGCGTACCAATTTCATTTAATTTGTTACGAATTATCAACGCATAATGCGCCTACCATAGATACTGAAATTAATTTATCTAATCCTGATGACATTTTTGAAAGTCTCAAACGTGGCAAAAATACGTTCACCAATCTGACTAAAACACGAGATTTTCGGATTGCCAGTGAAACGCTTGGCTTGGAAATCTCACAAGATTTGAAAAATTATTTTAGTGGCTTACTCACTCACGACAAAATCGCTAAAAAGCTGTTTCAAGGCGGGGGCTACGTTTACTCGCTTTATGAGACGATTAAAGATCGCATTATTTTAAATAAGCCCTTTGATCAATGGGAAAAGGCTAAGATTGAGTTCCATGTTGTTGCGTTTACAGATCGCCATCGGCATTTTTTGCATCTGAAAGAAGATGAATCTGAACTTTTACAAAATATGGGGGTTATTTATCAACAAGGGATTAAAAGCGGCAGATACGATTTCCCTGAACAACAAAGCAAGCTGAGAGAAGAGCAAATACTGAACACTGAAAATGCTATCTTGCGAAATATACGACTCAATTTTCCGCAGGTACTCAAAGAGCCGCTTAGGGATTTGTATTACCGTGCCACAAATATTTTTGAGTGTCAACAACCCAACGATGATTACCTCAACTATTCTTTTCCAACGGAAAAAATAGAAGGTTACTGCCCCACTGCTACGCTGCCGACATTTGAACAATTACAATCATGGCTACCTATTGGGCTTGCCAAGCAACTTCAGGCGGCTGGTTTAAAATCAATGCAAGATGCTCATGCCGAACTGGTTAAGTCGGTTTGGAAAGACAATGATATTTTGGTGTTGTCAGGCACGCCGGGGATTGGTAAAACCACTGCTTTGCGTAACATTTTGTCTGACTATTCCTGTGGTTATTTACTGATTTATTTAAGTCCGCGAATCCAAGTGAATATGGATTTGATGGCAAAATTCGATCCGACGCTTGAGGGAAACAATCTTAAAGGAAAAGAGGAACTTATTTGCATCAATACCAATTCTACACTCATCAAAGCGGCTGACTCTCATCATGGTAAAGCAGCACTGAGTTGCTGTAGCCAAAAAATACCTGATGATCCTAAGTTTTTGTTTTTAAGCCAAGAAGAGACAGAATCACTAGAAATCAAAGAGCTTAAAAAAAATCAATCTAACTATGGACGCACGGAGATAAGTGCTGCCACCGAGGTATCGCGGTATACTCATCACGGTGTCTTCAAGACGATAATGCAGGCAATTCACAGACTTAATGATCGGTACAGCTATAAACGCATCATTGCTTGTGTTTCAACGCAGTCAAATAGACAACGGAATCGGGAAACCACCACAGTTGGTGATCATTTGAGCAAAATGTTTGGCGATAGTCATAAAAAACTGGATATGACGTCTATTGAACAATTTGCCAATAACATCAAGGAAATTGTCTTTTTTGTTGATGAAGTCACTGGCGATGGTGCCGGGCGGAAAACCGTGCAGGAGATGATTCAGTTTCGCAAAGACGTGATGGATAAGTTTGATGATGTAGGAAAATCTTGTCCCCTGAAATTTCGTGTTCTGATTGCCGATGCTTCGCTCGTCAATGCGTCATCGGTTGAAAGTTATCTCAATGAAAAACAATCTCAACCTGAGCAGATATTATTTACCGGCGATGCTGATTGTAAAGGACTGAGTATTGAAGACACCAAAATTTTGGGGCAGCCCGCGAAAATAATTAATGCGAATGTCTATCCCGCTGCAACGCTGACATTGAAATGGCAACCCGTTTTGGACTTTTGTGCGATTAAGAAAGAAGGAGATAAAGGCAAAGTAGTTGCCAAAGCCTATCGTGAACTCGAAAATTCCCTGCGCCTCAAACTGGCTCAAAAGTTGGTTGAGCGTTGGCAACAAAAGCCTAAAGAACAAACGATTGTTATTATTCAGAATAAAGAATCAATCGATCAGCTAAGAAACGCTATTATTGAGTATGCCAAGGATAAAAAATGTGGTTATCTTGATATTATTTGTCTCCATGCACACTCTAAGCCTCAGATTAAGCGCGATATTGTCAGCCCTGCCACGGTTGAAGAAAAAAGCCAAAAACCACGAGAAGTGCCTATATCACAAAAAGGCGATCTGGCTGATATAATTCTAATGACTTCATCAGGAACACGAGGCATCAGTTTTCCCAACGCCAGCAAAATTATCTGCCTTATTCCCACATTTTCCATAGAAAGTAATTTCATGGAATTTTTACAAGGCATGTATAGGGGACGTGGTAGCGGCAAAGGCAATCAACTGAATCGAGAAATTGAACTGATTATCCCGCAAGTACTCGTCGCTCCCCCCGGTGGCAGCACGTCTGCTATTAAAGCGTCGCAAATATCCAATTTATTTGCAACACTGATGCTGATGCGAATGAGCATTTTGACGCGCCTATTTGGTGCCTCTAAATTATTTGGTAAATCCGTATCCTGCATACCCCTTTCGGGCAGCTTAGTTGAAGGTGCCGCGCAATCAACAATGGATAATATTTCGAGTGCGATTGAAGCTTTAGAAAGAGCGCATAAACAGAATCCGAGTGATACTAACCTTCGCTATATTAAAGAAAATATACGTGACGTTTTTAAAAACGAAAATGTCGTATTGCACCATAACGCTAAATATGCGACGACACTTGCCTCAACGACGTATAGAAATCGCTTATTGAAACAATTTACTCAAGACGCTAATAGAGGGCTTCATGTTATTGCGACAGAAAATTACCTCCCGGATGGATGTTATACAGTGGGTGAGTTGATATTGCAAAAGCTAGATAGTCTCGAAGGCGACATGAGAGAAAAGAATAGGCATTTAGTGGAAACTCATATAGAAGAAAAGCTCAAAGTCATCGAAGCCATCTGTGTTAAACTGAAAACTTTTATTAAGGAGAAGAACACAATCAAGGCTGTGCGCGATCCGGCTAATACACTTTACCCCATCCTAAATGTGATTGCTGGTGACGAGCCAGACAGTGATACTGAAAGCGAACTGGGTGGCACAGTACTCAATCGCTGGCTGGCTTTTCCTATCAGTGCCCTACATATTGAGAATTTCTGGAAAAACCAAGTTGAGCCACTTCGCTTTAAAGAGGACATGAAAGAAATGATGAAAGCGTACTTTCATGCCTACTTATGTCAGCCAAATTATACGCTCCCGATACATAGCCACTATGATGACAATGCGTTGCCTTGGCTATTGTTACGTGGACCAGAAATAGAGCAACGACTCAACGCACAATTTCAAACGCGCTATTTTGTCAGTTCCAAGTCTTTATCATTACTAAATATAATGTTATTAGCTCATACTGCAAAGGAGGAGAAAAATAATGGCTCAAATTGAGGAAAGCCGCATAAATCACGGCAAAATTGATCTAAGTCATCTGTTCAAGCCGATTATTGAGTGTCTTCAAAAAGACGAGAATAGTCTGCTGAAAGAACATGAAGGCAAAATCTATGTGATGACAGACAAGATTATTGGGTGCATTCTCGAAAATCAGGCTTGTGTAAACAGTATGCGTAAGGAAGGGCATCTTTTTTCTGATCTCAAATGGGCAACTGCCATTGCCACATTGCACAAAGATAAAGTTGCCCAAAAGCAAATGAAACAGGCTGTTCATTTGGAAGAGGTGATTTACGAGACTCTGCAATCCCTCTTATATGAAAAAGAGGTGGACTTTTTTGGGCAAAGTGCGTCATCCTATTTTGACGCATTAAGTGCCTTGGCAGGTAAAAAAAATGAGATAGGCAGACAGCAATCTGCCGCTTTTCCTGATGCCCAATTATTGAAAGACTACCCCGGTACTAGAGCTATCTTACGTGTTCCTCGGCATACGATTCAAATGAAAGGTGAACTCTCAGAGGCATTTGTAAAGGCGGTCAAACAAGTCGTGGAAAAGAGATTATCTAGGGATGAATACCCTGAAGATGAGATTGATTCAATCATTCAGACTATCGAAAAAGGCTTAGATGATAATACTAGCCCGTTAAGTCCAGCCTTAAAGGTTTTTGACGAAAATGCGTATGGCAGAATACGGAGAACTTATGCCTGTAGTGTCTTAGAAAAAATGGTACCGGCACTTGATAATAATTCCCCAGCTATTTCCTATATTCGTAGAGTGAGTGATTTTAACGAACTTGTCCAAGGTACATTAGGGCTGTCAGCTAAAGATTTGGTACTTGAATTTCCTAATTCAGATGGGAAAGGCACGATGAATTTCGATCTGATGAACGAATTTTCCCGTGCTGACGCTTTAAAGAAATTGCCTTTTTGGTTTAGGTTCGATGAATTGCTTTTTGAAAGTACGAAGACAGAGAACATCACAACCACCTTGGGTCAACATTTCAAAATGAATGGTCAAGTGAGCGAAGGGTTTGATTCGGTGTTTGAATTTCGCGTCGATAAACTCACCACGATGGCAAATCTGCTTAAAGAAGCTTGTACGAAAGGACAAGGGTTCCCCAATGAATATGATATTCGCAAGGCTTTACGGATTGCTGTTCTTTATTATGTCGTTTTTTATCACATTCCTAATCCACAAAGCGAGCCTAAAGATGCCCTAGCCAATTACAATGAATTTCGTGAAAAATTAGCCAACTTAGTCGCCAATAAGGTTGGCTTGGAAGTCATTTTAGCGCGTATTGCAAAAGGGCTTAGTGATCATAGGATTATTCGTAACAACACTGCTATTCGGCAAGCTTTTAAAAAGTTATTACAAAGCCGTCAACCAGAGAAGTTTTTACCTAAACAAAAACTCTACCTCACCATCTCCAATGAGATTCTCAACAATACTGCTGGTATAGTGGGTGGAAAACCAATTGTGTCACAAGACTATGATACGAGCTACCTAAAATTCCTGAAGGTAACGCGCTTTTCAGATGCTGATCCTAGCGCACTTTTAAAGGAAGAAATCCGCTTTACCGAGTCACTGCGTTATTTAACACTTCCTGCAAACAATCAACCCCGAAAAAGAGAAATGAATCGTGATATTGATCGCAAAGTGCTTGGTGTGCTTTTCATGCCCAAAGATAACGAAATGCGTTATTTCGCGTTGCCATTTAAAACATTCACCAATCTGATTATTTCTTATGATAGAAACCAGATAAACGGCATAAACCCACAATCTGGCAAAGATGATTATTTGACAGGGCTTGCCCAACTCACTTACGTGTTGTTGGTGTATGGGGTACTCAAGGCGGTTGAACGTCTTGAAGCTGAATACCAACAAAGTCTTCTTGAGACGACTGATGATAACAGTATAAAACATGCGAACCGAACAATGATGTTGATGTTGTCGTTATTTCCTGATGAAGAAAAACACTTTACCCATGATGCACACAAGGCAATTGAACATATCATTAGACAGTACATGCCGACTAAAAGTCAGGGATTTAGGCTCCTTTACTCTAAAAACTGGGATGAGTTTGTCAAACAGAGTAGCTCGGAACAAATAAAAGAACAAGCGAATAACCACATTCAACAGGAGATGAAAAAGGATTATCGTGCCGCCAACATCATAGGAGGCTTGTCTTCCGGCTTAGACTCACTCTGGCATTTGCCCGATGAACCCAGTCTGAAAAAAGTCGCCATGATTGTCGTAACATCACGCGCTTGTGATAAAACCCGTCAAGATTCTGAGATAGCTGATCGTAAAGTCATGTATGGCAACATCCATCGCTTTGAATATGAAACTCAAGACGAAAATGGCTTGAAGCACTTTTACCGACATCAACCCGTCGAAGCCTTCTGCGATGACATGAATGTGGCCGATAGTTTCAAAAACCCTTCGGTGCTTTTTCGTACCATCAGGCAATTATATAAGGAAGGTTGTCGTAATGTGATCGTTGTGACAAAGGTACCTTTTACTCGTCGCATACGCATGACGACAGATGAGAATACCACTTATATCAACCCCAAAATTCTTCATGAATTGTATAAAAAAATGCCTGAACTTCGGATTTATCCGTTATTCACTCAAAAGTCTTATGGTGTGCGTCTGCTGCCAAAACAGCCTAGACAACCCATGTTCATTCCTTATAATCCAAGTTATGACGAGTCTATTCCAGATGAACCGAATAATAGCACCTTATTTCGTGCCGCCTCGGTGCTGACTAATCATGTCATTGAAAAAAAATGGGAAGTGGGTGATAAATTGCATAGTGGTATCACAGATTACCTGTTTCGGTGGTATCCTGAAACAGCAACCATTCAAAGTCAGGCGATGGCGGCATTGACGAACCACGGTAAAGAACAAACCGGTTTACACGAAATCCTCAGATTTTTACATGCCAATGCTTTTGAGCAAGTTCTTGGGAGTAAGAATGCACTAGAAGCCAAGCTAGATGCGCTTGAAACAATCATTGGAAACAGACACGAGAATATTGGGCATCAGGCCGATTCGTTAAAGTTTCCTAAACCCAAGAAAGGCGAAGGTCCTAACAACAAAACTCATGACTTTTCAATTAACATGATTGCTTTGCTCAAGCATCTTGAAAATCAATCGAATGAGTACCGCAAAAAATTTGTGCATCAAAAATAGAATATCACGACTGGCAAAAAATTAACGCTTAAGTATTGAAGCCGGATTCTTTCTGATTTTTCTAGTACACTGTCAAGCGGAAATTTCCAGTTTATTGAGAAATCCGATTTTTTGAAAAAATCGGATTTCTTTGACTTTTGAGTGGTACGGAAACTTCCGCTCTCCTGCACTAGTATCAAAAAATTCCTAAAAAATTTATGCCTACCCAACAAGTCAAAACCTTAGTATAACGCTTTGAAAATCAAATAGATACATATAAACAAAGCGACTACAACGAAACCAAAACGCGCATTGAGTTCATCAATCCGTTTTTTACCGCTTTAGGCTGGGATGTAGAAAACAAGCAAGGGCTTTCCATCACTCATTGCCCTGTTATCCACGAAGACACCTTAAAAATTGGCAGGGCAACCAAAATCCCCGATTATAGTTTTCGTGTCGGCGGGGTGCGAAAGTTTTTTGTCGAAGCGAAAAAACCGTCAATCAGCCTAAAAAATGATCCTGAACCCGCTTATCAATTGCGCCGCTATGGCTGGAATGCCAAACTCTCTCTCAGCATTGTTACCAACTTTGCTGAATTTGCCGTTTATGATTGTCGGAAAAAACCGGGAAAAACCGATTCGCCAGCAATAGGCGCGAATTAAACAAAGTCGTTCAACAAACCATTGATCGCACTGTCTTTATTACTCAAAGTCTTGGAAGATGAACAAAGCGTTATCTCGCAACTCTCTTTATTAACTGATGTGACGCACTATGTTTCCAAGATGTTTAAGAAATCTTTGAAAAAAATCGAATCTAGGCTAAAGTTTTTTCTTCAAAAAAACTTTAGCCTAGATTTCTAAACGGCGAAACGATGTTTAAGAAATCCTTTGAAAAAATCGGATTTCTAAGCTCGAATAGAATCGCTTTGCGTCACATCAGTTATTAAAAGAACGGGTGTTACCCGATTTAGATAACCATATAAAATATTGTAACTCATTGATTAGTAATGATTTTTATAAATTCAACCATTAGGGCTTTTAGATGAGGAGACATTGTATCGGATTAATGCATTTGACTGGGAGGCGGAATTTGCAGACGCGATGAAAGCGGGGGGGCTTTGATGCGGTGATTGGAAATCCGCCTTATGGGGATTTTTTGTCACCCGTGGTTTATCAATTGTATGGTTTGACGAAAGGGGAGTTTGAGATTGTGGAGAACAGCAAAGTTTTGTCCAAATCTTTCTAAAAAATCGGATTTTTAAGTCGCAATATTTATCTGGATAACTATTTTACAGGGGGTGAGGTGAGTGATTCACGGGTGATTGAATTCTCAAATTGACTCAGATATAGCATTGGCCGATTGAGTCAAGTACATTATTTAAGACAATGCTCGAAACAATTTTGAGCGTCTGTAGAAGTAATCGTTTCTAAGGCTTGGGCAATTGCTTCATAAAGTTTTTCCAAAGAAGTTATCGTTGCTTTTTTAAGAGAATTTTTGACTTTCGCCCAGATCAACTCAATCGGATTCAATTCGGGAGAGTAAGGGGGTAAAAAGAGAATTTGAACCCCTGTTGATTCAATTAGTTCAATGATTTCTAGGTCTTTGTGAGTGGAAGCATTATCCATAACTCCTACCTTACCGGGTTGAAGGAGTGGAAATAGAAATTGTCTTACAAAAAATTCAAAGACATGAACGGTTAATGTACCTTCAAAACACATAGCGGTTAGAATTCCATGACTTCCCAAAGCACCAATCGTACTGACTCGAGTACCTTTAGTGAGAGAATTAGGAATATAAGCTCTTTCTCCTTTATTTGAACGAGCAAAACGACCCGTCATATTTCTCAAAGCACCCGTTTCATCAATAAAAATGAGATCGGATGGATTGAATTTTGACACATTTTCTTGATATTTCGCCAGCCTCTCCAGATTTTGAGGTTTTTCTCGGTTCAAATAAGCTCTTTTTTTTTCGAGTGATTTTTAGCTTTTTTAAAGTTCGAACAATTGTCGAACGACTAACAGGTTCAAAGTTCTGACCATACTCGGAACGAATCTCTTCCAAAGTCAACGCAGGTTGTTCTTTAATGAGTTCTTGAATCCTGTTTTCGCCAGCACGCTTTCGCTTTTCGACCACCACCATATGCTTTAGGAGCTGCGTTTCCCGTTAAAAAATAACGTTTAAGCAAATTCGTCACAAAACTAAAGGAAACTTTAAAACGTTTTGCTAGTATTCGCATTGAACCTTCATCATTTTCATAAGCATCTATTATTTTTTGACGCAAATCAATTGAATAAGCTTTTCCCATCAAATTTCTCCAAATTGGGTTTAAAATTCAATTTATTATAAACCTATTTTGTACTTTATGCAATCGGTCAATGCTATACCAATCGTGTTAGCAGCAGTGTTGGTACTCAGTGGTGGATATTTATTGCGCCACTACTTTATGTATGCGGGGACTTATGAACGTCCTTATCCCGCGATGAATAGTGTTCAACAACATTCACAGGCTCCGGTCGAAAAACCGCTTATTCAACGGCATGAAGTATAAAATCCTAAAAAAAACCGGCGAGGTTTAGCGAAAACGCAGATTCGCCCCTACAGCCACAGAATATGCGGGGTTTTGTAGGGGCATCTCTGTTAAATTTGAAGCCATTTTACCGTTTTTTTTTCACCCCTATGCGAAAACGAGAAATCCGATTTTTTTCAAAAATCGGATTTCTTTACCCTCAAGAATACCTCATTTTTCAAACGGAACACGAAAACGAGCGATTTTTTTCAAAAATCGGATTTCTTTACCCTCACTGGTGTTGACTCGTATGGGTTTAGCTTCTCGTACCTCTATCCACCCGACGACTCAGCTTATTGATTATTATTAATTTAAAGAGTGCCTAATCATTGAGATATTAATTTTTTTGACCTTGGTTTCCGTTAGTTCGTATCAACACAGGACAAATTTAATAATGTTCACAATACCACAAACAGACTCACAAAGTTTTATTTCCTTGATTTTAAACAGGTTATCCCCACTTGGTCCGAGGGTCAAAAAGACCTTCACGCGACTGATGTTATTGACGCTCCTAGCAATGGCATCAAGTCCTGCCAATGCTTGGCTCTTCAACAGACCGCCTAAAGTGACGATTATCAGCCCGACGACCAGTGATAACATCTATGTCACCGAAGACGACACCATAGACATCGCTGGTACCGCCGAGGATTTAGGAGGCATCAAGCGTGTTGATTGGATACTCTTCGATTTAGATGCCTGGGAAGAGATTGATTCTGGTGAGGCGACTATTAACAAAGTGGGTTTCTCAGCCACTTGGTATGTTAATGATATCGAACTACCAGATGGTACGAGTTATATTACTGTTATCGCCTTTGATCTGCTTGGTGGTTCTAACCATGATCGTTTAACCATTCTTCGATCTAAGGAACCTTTGAAAGAAATCTTCGACGATGACATTGCCCAATCTGATCCCAAAGAGTCTTGTGGACGACAAACAGGTGATCCCATTGACACTGCCACAGGCGCACAATTTCTTGGGCAAACCTTACTCACTGTCCAAGGCATCATGCCAATTTCCTTCGCTTTGGAATATAACTCTTTGCTGACCAAAAAAGGAGTCACTGGTCGAGGTTGGGGAAACCAAAATGTCAGTACCCGTTTAGAAGAATTAGACAACGGCGATGTCAAAATTCACTGGACAACGAATCGTTACAATCTTTTCATCAAACAAGCCGATGGACAATATGAGTCGTCTCACTCAGCTTGTCTGTTTGACAAGTTAGTCAAAAACGCGGAGGGTAGTTTTACCCTCTCTCGCAAAAATCAGACAGTTTATCAGTTCAATGCCCAAGGGCAACTGATTCAGAGGGGCAATAAGAATGATCAGTCCTTAACCTTCAGTTACGATGGTGACGGGCGGCCCGGACCACAGAACCCGTTTCTGGTGTCTTCTTAGATTATGCCTACAACAATGAGGGTTTATTGGAAACCGTCACAGACCCACTGGATCGCCAAGCCAAACTGGAATATGTTCGAGGCTAAAGTTTTTTCTTTAAAAAAACTTTAGCCTCGAACACTGATCACTTTCTCACCAAGATGACTGATGCGGCTGGACAAACGACAACCTACACCTATAATTCGTTTGGACAAACGCTAACGGCAGTCAATACTGATGTGCAACTGTTCAGCAATACTTATGACGACAACCACCGAATCATCGCTCAAGATGACAGTATCAGCGACAACCAACTAATTCATCTCTCCTACGATGAAGATAGCCAACCTGGCAAACTGATCACGACGGTGACCAATCGCGTTGGCGATACCAAGATATACACCTTTGATGACAATAACCAATTGCTGAGTCTCAAAGATGAGTTAGGCTATACGGAAACCTACACTTATGATGTTAACGGTAAACGCACCAGCGTCACTGATGCCAATGGTCAGACGACGCATTTTGAATATGATACCAACGGCAACCTTAAAACCCTCACCGATGCCGCCAACCATCAGACGCAATTGACTTATGACGATGACAATCATTTATTGTCGGCAGAAAATGCGCTCGGCAAACATATCAACTTTGCTTACGAAAACAACCATTTAACGAGTATTACTGACCCGTTCAACCATGTAACACGCTACACCTACAACAATTATGGACAAGTGTTGACCAAAACCAGTCCACTTCAGGCTGTCACAACTTATGAATATGAGAATGGCCAACTGGTTCGTGTGATTAATCCAGAAGGCATTGTCTATACTTTAAGCTACGACGCGGCAGGGCGTTTAACCACTCTGACGGATGTTGACCACAACACGACAACCCTTGCTTACGATGGTGTTGATCGGCTAAACAAAGTGATTAATCCATTAGGGCATGAAGTCAGCATGACTTATGATAGTCGCAACAACCTACTGACTTTCACCGATGCAAATGGTCATGTCACGCACCGCCATTATGATGGTAGTGGCAAGATGGTAAGCCAAATCAATGCGTTAGGTAAAAAAACGCGCTATGAATATGATGGCGAAGACCGTTTAATTCGGGTAATTGATGCTTTAGCGCAGGTCACGGAATTGGGTTATATTCGAGGTTTGAGTTTTTTAAAGAAAAACTCAAACCTCGAATGCTTCGGGGCGTTTAATTACTGTGAGCAATCCGCTTGGACAAACGCAAACGCTTGAATATGATGCGGCTAATAATTTACTCAAGCGTTTTGACGCACTGGGCAAACAAGTCGTGTCGCTTAATTATGATGCGTTGAATAATCTGACTCAAGTGACGGATGCTTTGAACCAAAGTAGCCGTTTTGAGTATGACGAATTGAGTCGACTGACAAAAAGCACAGAACCGCTGAATCGGGTGAGCCAATTTGGTTATGACGATTTAAATCGGTTAGTGTCGAGTGTTGATGCGTTGACGGGGGAAAGTTCGCAAGGCTTTGATGCCGATGGCAATAAAGAGAGCCTGATTGATCCCAACGACAATGAAACCCAATTTAACTTTGATTTAAGTGGTCGTTTGGTTCAAGAAACCTTAGCGACGAGTGACAAAGTTAAGTACACCTACAATGCCAAAGACTTGCTGGCACAACTTACCAATGGGCGAGGACAAAAACGCCAATTTGAATACGATGCGATAGGACGACTCACTCGTTGGACTGATCCCGATGGCTCCGTCTCTTATACTTATGACAAGAATGGCAATGTCCTAACTGTCACTGATGCCAATGGCACCATTACCCGTTTCTACGATAAACTCAATCGCGTCACCAAATACACCGATACTCAGGGCAATACCCTACAATACGCCTACGATGAAGTCGGCAACTTGGTCACCTTAACTTATCCAGATGGCAAGCAAGTCCATTCGAGGCTAAAGTTTTTCTTCAAAAAACTTTAGCCTCGAAATGAATACGATGCTGCAAGTCAATTGGTTAAAGTGATTGATTGGGCAAATCGTATCACTGAATATGATTATGATAAAAATGGTCGTTTAATCAGCACCTTGCGTCCAAATGGCACCCATAAGACTCGTGTCTATGATAAGGCGGGACAACTGAAGCAACAGAAGGATATCGTGGTTGCCACTTCTGAAGTGATTAGCCAATTTGATTTCAGCTACGACGCTGCTGGCAACATCGTTAAAGAAGAAACCAGCCCCGAAGTTGATCCAAACATTAATCTGGATATGACCTATCAAGCAGCGAATCGCCTAGCCACCGTTGATGACAAAGTGGTACAATTCGATGCCGATGGTAATATGACAAAAGGGTCTTTGGCGGGTGAATTGACGAACTTTGGGTTTGATTCACGCAATCGGTTAATTCAAGCTGACTCAACGGTTTATCGCTATGATGCTGAAAATCAACGGATTGGTGTTAATCAAACCCAATATGTTATTAACTCTCAACCTGCGCTTAGGAATGAGGATTTTATAAAATCCCAAACTTAAGTTGGTAATAAATCCCAAA
>JAOZSV010000346.1 GCA_029939505.1 Thiotrichaceae bacterium
AAATCGGATTTCTCAATAATGTTAAAGAAATCCGATTTTTTCAAAAATCGGATTTTTCAATAATGTTAAAGAAATCCGATTTCTTCAAAAATCGGATTTCTCAATAATGCCAAAGAAATCCGATTTTTTTTCAAAAATCGGATTTCTCAATAATGTTAAAGAAATCCGATTTTTTCAAAAATCGGATTTCTCAATAATGTTAAAGAAATCCGATTTCTTCAAGAAATCGGATTTCTAATTTCTAAGACGGATTCAAGTCAAACGGTGCTGCAATGTGCCAAAAGGCTTCTGCTTGTGGAAAAAGTTGTGGTATCCATTCATCGGCTTCACGGGGTTGTAAGGCATAAGGGCGAATGGCAGGATGTTCGTACCATTTGCGTTGTGAATCCAACAAATCATTTTCGCGTTGATATTCTTTTTTCCAATCTTCAATCAAGAGTTGTTGTGTCCATGATTTTGCATCTGCAGGTGTCGCCGGCATGACAGGTAATTGTTCTACTAGGCGAACACTTCAGTCTGCCCATAAAGCCGATTTCTTGACGCTGGCACGTCGAAACGACATTCCCACGCGCGTTGGAACGAGATAAGTTCAAAATGAACACCCTACCCTACCCCTTTAATATCTACTCCCGTGAATTGACTTTTTGTATGAAAATCCATAAGACGGTGAGTTGGCAAAAACAACTTCTGTTTTATTGACATACAACTGTATTTCAAATTTACAATGATGGTACCCATCTGCTAAATATAATTCGTCGTATGGCATAAATAGGTCAAAATCGCTATAACTTGTACTCTCATAACTTGGGGTAAAGTATTCACTAACGACAGCTTGACCATCTTTAGTAGCGAATTCGTCATTAACACCTGATATTTTTTCCTCTCCTTGAAAGGAAAAATAGGCAGCTATGCAGTAAAGAACCCCCTTTAAATTATCCACCGTAAAATTAACGTGGATTTTCATTCCTTTTTCGTCATCCTCGTAAACGTTGTGTTCTTGCCACACTTCTTTAATGTCTCCCTGAACTTCATGGACATCCAGCAAATGATACTCCATATTATCAACCCTAACTAAAACATGACAGATCGGACACTTTTGAACGGGTTTCTTTGGCGAAGACTTCTGATTGGGATTCATTTGCTTACCCTTATTACCTTGGGCTTTGTCCCATGTTTTATTGGTACCACTTGTTTCCTTGTTTGGATTTTTAATATCAGCTTGATGATTATGGCGATATTTTTTGGACATTTCAAATTTTTCTCAGTTGTTTAAACCTACTCACGTTTCGGGATTCATATGTTTCAGTAATCGCTTTTTTTCCAAAAAAAAACATTAAAGAGATAAAATATGTTCACCTAAAATCAATGAGTTACGTTCGATATAAAGAAGTTTTTTATCGTTTCCACGCTCTGAGTGGAAACGCCGTGGCGCGTCCTGATTGGGTTCCCACTCTGAGCGTAAATGTCATTAATTTAAGGAACTATTTGATTTTTCTATCTTTTTATTAAAAAACGAGCCGTCGTGCCATAGGGGTGGGGTAGTAACTCATTGTTTTTATTGAGAGTAAAAACTCGGTGCTTCACCCTAAAAAATAGTTAAAAATCAATATGTTATATATTTAATGACATTGACTCAGAGCGTGGGAACCAGAAATTAATATCTTCTTTAGGCAAGGATTTCTAATCAATGCCAAAGAAATCCGATTTCTTCAAGAAATCGGATTTCTAATTTCTAAGACGGATTCAAGTCAAACGGTGCTGCAATGTGCCAAAAGGCTTCTGCTTGTGGAAAAAGTTGTGGTATCCATTCATCGGCTTCACGGGGTTGTAAGGCATAAGGGCGAATGGCAGGATGTTCGTACCATTTGCGTTGTGAATCCAACAAATCATTTTCGCGTTGATACTCTTTTTTCCAATCTTCTACCAAGAGTTGTTTTGTCCATGATTTTGCATCCGCAGGTGTCGCAGGCATGACAGGTAATTGTTCTATTTTAGCCGATTCAAACCGCCCATATTGCTCTGAATCGAAATGCCCACATTTCAGTTCATCAAGAATAAATCCCGTTTTTATCTGTGGGCATTGTTCTTGATATTGATTTAATTGTTCAAGGGTAATCATAGCCCGTTGGTGAGCCTCTTGCCAAGCCATCTTGGCGGTTTGTCGCAATAATGCTATTAATACAGGCATTAATTTACAGTCATAAGACTGTGATAAGTCAAGCTGAACTGAATTGTTTTTATTGCGTTTTTGCTCTTTACGATTATTATAAAGCGGCACATCAACAACACCTTTCAATTGAGTCTGGCTTTGATTTTGGAAAATATCATCCCAATGCCATGTTAATGTAATCAGGTGCGTTTTTCCTAAAATGCCTTGTTTGTCTTGAATTTTTAAGCGTTCTATATTAATAGGGGCGCTTGATTCATTTTCCAACGCTTTATCCACCTCGATGACAGGCATGGCTTGACTAAATTCGAGTTCATCTGGGAGTACTTGCAGTTTTCCCTGTATTTCACTTGATTGATATTTACCCGTTGCCTGAATACGTTGCATCATGATCGGGCAGGTATCTATTAATGAGTCTTGTTGGATATACCAAATATTGTAGATCCCTTGTTCCAATAGTGGAAACTCGCCGGTTTTCAAAACATTTTCGGCTTTTTCAGTCAGCGTACTTTGTTTTATTAACCCTTCCCGTTTAAGATATTTTTGCAAACGGATAGGCAGATTAGCAAAGTTTTCGGTTTTACTTTGCAATTTCTGTAATACATTCTGGATATCCTCACGCTTTTCCCAAACATGGAGTTTACCTAGAAAGGTAAAGCGCCGAGCATTTATTTTGCGTGTTAGAGTGACTTTCAAATTCATTGATGGTTTTTCCTTAATAATTATGCCAAAGAAATCCGATTTTTTGAAAAAATCGGATTTCTGAACTTACGAAACTTACCAAAGAAATCCGATTTTTTCAAAAATCGGATTTCTAATCATCAACAATGTAATGCCTTATTTTGTTATAGTCTGTCAGCATTTTGTGAAATTCGATAAATCTTTCTTTATTCCCAAAAAGTTCTAGAACTTCTTTTCTCATCAGTTTGGTATTTGCCTGATGGATAAGAGTATTGTAGGAACTATAGTGCCAGTTTTGAATGTGTGGGGTTAGGTAATGATGTATGGGGTTATAGTGAATGTAATGAATCAGAGTCATTAAGTAAGTGTCGTTATCAATATGGATTCGTTTGAATTTGTTTTGAAACAGGCTACCCCTTCTTGATTCTTGTTTATTAATCGCCTTAGCGTAACCAATAAAAAATTTTCTGAATTGCTCCTCAATAACGGTATTGATATTGTTGAAAGTCATCTCAAGTTTCTTGATTGCATTGATACTATTAGCCAAAGCAGTCATATCAATTTTTTTAATTGCATTGATACTATCAGTTGAAGCAATAATATCAAAATTTTTCACTATATTGATAATTTTGTTTAGAGTTATTATATCAATTTTCTTGATGGCATTAAAAACGACTGTTTCGAGATTTTTACCCTGGGCTAACATGTTGATATTTTTGACTTTAACTAAAAAATGAAAATGGTTTGGCATGAGACAATAAGCCCATACTTCCAAATAATCAGAAAGATATTGATCGAATTTTTTTAAAAAATAAGTATAATTTTTTTCCTGATAAAACAATTTATCAGTATCTGTGTTAGCACGATTATAAATATGATAAAAATGATCAGTTACAAAATGTGCGTGGTAATGTTCAGTTGCCATATTTTTTTGCCGAAGAAATCCGATTTTTTCAAAAATCGGATTTCTAAATATTGCCGAAGAAATACGATTTTTTCAAAAATCGGATTTCTCAATATTGCCAAAGAAATCCGATTTTTTTCAAAAATCGGATTTCTCAATATTGCCAAAGAAATCCGATTTTTTTCAAA
>JAOZSV010000484.1 GCA_029939505.1 Thiotrichaceae bacterium
GACGCAGAGCG
Source organism: Thiotrichaceae bacterium (assembly GCA_029939505.1). Lineage (GTDB taxonomy): Bacteria > Pseudomonadota > Gammaproteobacteria > Beggiatoales > Beggiatoaceae > QNES01. The sequence goes on from JAOZSV010000484.1 coordinate 12, forward strand.
TCGATGAAGGCGTTCCCAAACAGAGTTCGAGGCTAAAGTTTTTTATTTAAAAAAACTTTAGCCTCGAAGGGAACGAAAAATAGTGGTCTGTCCCCTATTTTTTGTGCCCAGTCAATAATATTAATAAACATCATCGTGTGTTCCAATTCCAAGCAATAAAATATCTTCCTCCGTTTTGTTTTCACTTTTGACAAAATCAAATATTATTCTCATATCATATCCTGCGCTACAAGCCCATAAACCTAATAATTTCCCCTTGAGTTTATGAGTCGCTAAAATAGGTGCATAAGGGTTTTCAGCTAATAGTTCCAAAGTTTCTTCAATGTCAGGGCTGAAATGAGGAGACTTTTTGATAACCCGTTTAAAAGCTCTTACAAATGTTTTACCCCAAATAAGGCTTCTCATTTTGAAACCTCCTTCATCAGATCAGCGACACGACCTTTTCTGACTTCTCCTCTAGCGTATTCTTGTTTAGCTTTTTTAATGCTTTCTACCAGTAATTGTCGTTTATGATCGATTAATCTATGTCGAATAATATCTAATAGGTTTTCTTGTTGATATTCCGACAGTGATTCAACCACTTCTAAAGCTTCCTGGAATGTAACCGTTTGATAAGGCATACTCAATCACTTCATCGTTTAATCAAAAAAATAATAGGGGACAGACCACATTTATTTTCAAAGCATTTTTGGCTAAAATCTTTTGTCCAGACGAGTAGTTTTTCTATTATGTTGGAGGAAAAAATTAAATGTGGTCTGTCCCCTATTTTCTATATAAAATGAATAGGTGGAAAAATGAAATTGTGGGTTTCACCCACCCTACTCTTGCTAATAAATTATATTTTAACACAGGAAGGGCAAAAAAAAACCTGACCCGTTTTGAAAACCTGTCAGGTTTATAACGATTATTTAGGGCATTCCAATTCTCCTGATTAGAACAATCCCCAGTCAAAGTAGTGAACGTAGGGTGGGTAGAGGTACGAAACCCACCTTTTCATTCAAATAAATGGTGGGTGGAGCGTTCGCTTTACCCACCCTACGCTCGCTGATTTCTAAACTCGTTTAGGCACTCGACGCAGAGCGTCGATGAAGGCGTTCCCAAACAGAGTTCGAGGCTAAAGTTTTTTTAAATAAAAAACTTTAGCCTCGAAGGGAACGAGAAAAAACCTGTCAGGTTTGAAATTGGT
>JAOZSV010000137.1 GCA_029939505.1 Thiotrichaceae bacterium
TAGTGGAAAGATCTTCAGGGCCTTCTGCACAGCCAATGTAATCTTTCATTAAATCAAAGCATGAAACGGGTTTGGCTTCAGTTTGATTAACGGCTTCTTTTTCTCGTCTAATCTGGTACAAAACAACGACGATGTCATTAATATTAGCCGTATCAGGCAATTGTGAAATCGCGGTGATTGCAGATTGTTTTAATGTTTCCATTATAAATACCTCTTCAATAGGTAATATGTTGATTTTTTAATGATTTTTGTCTAAAAAGAATTAAACGGATTTTAGGATAATCAGGATTAATCTTAAAAATCAATCCTGAGCATCCAGAAAGAAGTGAAATCCTATTTCAACCCTTCATCCCCAAAAACCACATTCGCATCTAATTCTCTAGGCGAATGCGAATTTGGCGTGCCTTATTTAATGTAGGGTGGGTAGTGAAACCCACCAACAACGTAAATCAATTTTTATGATAGAAAATACATCACAATGAAAAAATAGATGAAGTGGTGGGTTTCGCTTCACTCTACCCACCCTACGCTTGCTACGCTTGCTGATTTTTTAAGCTTGATGCAAAAAAACAACTTCAACATCATTCAAATTTAAGTCTTTGAAATCTTTGTCTAATGTTACCAGCTTCAAATTGTAACATTTTGCAATACTGTATTGATAAGCGTCATCAAAATCTAAGTTTAATGATTGTGTTACAGTATTCATTTTGACATAATCACTCTTCGGCAAAGTGAGTACGTCAAGATGGGGTAACATATCTTGAGTAAACTGAGTAAACAAGTTAGATTTGTTTTTTCTGAACGTCACCACACCGATGGAATGCAAAGAAAAATCACTGATACAAATCTCATCAAGATTATCAGTGATAAATTGTTTACATAATGCACGTAGTTCTTGTTCGAGTAAAACTTCCAGAAAAACATTGGTATCAATCAACATTAACGCCACTCCAAGGATTTTTTTTGAAGAGAAACACTATCATATTCTGATTTTAGTTCAGATAAGCCACCTTCCCAATTGAAAGTCGGTCGTGTTTTCGGTTGGTTTTGAACATGTTGGTTCAACAAAAAATCAAGATAAGCCACCAATGTGGGTATCAGCTCATTAGGTAAATGATTAATTTTTTGGTAAACCTCATTTTTACTTATCATATCAATCTCCAAATCACATTTTTATTGGGTGAAGTATTTCCTATCAATCTTTTGAACAAGATGACACAGATTTTAGGATAATCAGGATTAATCTTAAAAATTATCCTGTCAATCCTTCAATCAATCCTATTTCAACCCCTCATCCTTAAAAACCACATTCGCATCTAATTCTCTAGGCGAATGCGAATTTGGCGTGCCTTATTTAATGTAGGGTGGGTAGTGAAACCCACCAACAACGTAAATCAATTTTTATGATAGAAAATACATCACAATGAAAAAATAGATGAAGTGGTGGATTTCGCTTCACTCTACCCACCCTACGCTTGCTTTAGCCTCGAAGGGAACGAGAAAAAAATGATATTTTAACACATTTAGATTGAATTTCTTCAGGGCAAAAAAAAACCTGACAGGTTTTGAAAACCTGTCAGGTTTAATGGCGAATCCAGAAATCCGATTTTTTCAAAAAATCGGATTTCTAAAGGCGTTCACATCAGTTATTCAGTAAGACAAACATCTGAACATCCATCTCCACTGGTTGTATTACCATCATCGCATTGCTCATTGGGCTGAATAACGTTATCTCCGCAAACACTATTTCCAGAGCCTAATTGAAGAGGACAGCTACTAGCAGACCATGCAATTCCTTCTATGTCATTATAAGGAGTAGGGATATTGCTTATCTCTTGGCACCCATTGTTGACATCTATTACATACACATTTTTGTTACCATGTGCGCCAAACATGAGCATGTTTTCAGAAATGGCCTCTATGCCTTCAGTTTCTCTAGGCATGGAACATACTGTTGTCAATGTGTTGCCATCCCATACCAAAAGCTCATCGTGTTGTACAGCATAGAGCAGTTTGCCATCAAGGCTCCAACTGATATCTTCTACATCCTCTGTGTAGGGAATTACCAATTCACCAATACCGGTTATGGGATTGATTTTAAGTAAACCTTGTCCCCGTTCCCAGCCCCAAAGAACACCTTCTGGATGAAAAGAAAGGCTGTCAACTCGTGTAAAACCAATATCACCAATTGACACCAAATTACCCTCTTCATTGCTTGGGTTTAGTTTGTAAAGATAGCCGGGTTCTACACCATCAGTAGATGAAGCGAGATACAATTCACCCGTAAGTGGGTTAATATCAAGGGATTCTAAATCATAACCCTCATGCAAATGACCTAATCCAATAACTTCAAAGTTTTGGAAGTCAGTTGAATGTATGGTAAACAGTTGAGAGTTATTTAAGCCCTTGTCATGCACTCCCCAAACTCGACATGAAGTGTCTTTTACGCTGACTCTAATATCCATAACGGCGACTACCTTTGAATCCGTTTGGGAGGTTGCTGTGATTGTGATCACGTCTTTTGCACCCATAGTCGAAGGCAAAGTCACGTTCAATATGAGGTTTTTCCGTTTAAGGCCATCGACAGTAATAGAGGAAGGCAAACCCGTTATTGCCCAATCAGCAGAATCACTGATGTTGAGCGTATAGGTATCTTCTTTTGGACCAACGTTAGAAATACTGATCTCAATAGGAAGGTTCGTATTCGCTTCAGCTTCAATTTGTTTTCGTCCACTGAGTGCAACATGATAAAGAATCTTGCTGGGATGAACTTCAATAGTTGGTGCGTCTATCAAATTCTGCAATATCACACCTTCATCCAGCAAAATCGTGTCAGCGAAGATTTCTACCTTAACAGCTTTGAAAATTTTGCTATTGTTGTTTCTCAAATCGACAATACCGCCGTTACCAACGGCTAAGATGATATTTCTACCCGCAGTAATGGCTTCATCACTGAGATTGTTTAACTTCAATTCCCAATTATCGCCGCCGAAGATAACTACATCTTTTTTGGCAGTGATACGGGTATCTTTGCCAGATAGCATAATGTCAGGTTCAACATACACAGAATTACCAGAATAGGCTTTTCCTTGTACTGTGACATTTTCAGCCCAAACAGTTAAATTTCCCCCTTCTCCTCCTAAAACTTCTTGGGTACATTCAGGGCAATCCGTATCGGTTATGACTACATCACCACCATCACCACTAGACGTTACAGATGATGCTGTTGCAATTATATTACTAGCATATACGCCTGTTTCTCCACCATTACCAGCTATTCGTTGATCAACATAATCCCATAAAACACCATCACAATCATCGTAGCGTTCAAATTCAATCTTACCACCATCGCCGGCAGTAATATCACCTTCTTGAATACCTATATCAGCATATATCTCTACTAAACCACCATCGGTTCCTTTTTCAAGGTATTTATAACTTTGACAAGAACCTTGTTTTCCCTTTCCGGCTTGAATATCACCTACATTGTAGAACATGCCGCACAAATCCCAGTTGTGTTTGTATTCCTTTCTTTCCAAAAAATCACAACCAAATTCCCAAGAATTCTCATCTTTTGGATCAAGGAGGTGACCATTTTGTATAAAAATGCTACTTCCTATAATCTCTTTTTCCGGTGGCATAGGAGGATTATTAGAAATATTTTCGTCTCCATCCAAACCTTCAATCTGGCCATAATTGACGAAAAACTCCATAAACTCAATTTTGAGATCACTACCAGCTCTGTTTTTCAAAGTACCATAGTTACAGATGCCTCGAACTTTTACACCAACTGGTGGTATTTCAACTGTACCATAAGTTAAGACAACAATTTGATTTTCATCAAATTCTGTTTCCCACTGCGATGACTCCAATTGCCATACTGTTTCGCTACCATCACTACCCAAATTGTAATAAAATAATGACTTCTCGTCGTTTTGGCCATAACGATAGTCCGACGGTGAAGGACAAATTGTTTTTATCCAATCTTTAGCTTCTTGAAGCTGTCCATCATCATTTCCTAACGGCGGTATTGGGAAATTTAACTGATTGCTACCATTATTAATGTTTTTGTATCTCGTATCCAGCTCATCAATAAGAGTAGGTTGTCTGGAAAAACTCCATTCATCGACAGTTATTACCATAGCATCCTTTGAAGAAGCCCATCTCACTAAGGGGACATCATCAAAAGGATCATCTGGTGTACTATCCTCAAACTTAGCCAATGCTAATGCAGACGTTGGATCCAAGTACTGCCAAATTTTATACTCACCGGGTCTTATATTACGTTTGTAATAACCATTCTCATCCGTTCTTATTCGAGTTGGTCTGACACGAGGTGATGCATTAACGGCTCTGTAATAAATGGAGCCTCGTGGTGATTCGCTTTCTGGTTCAATTGATTCATTATTGTACCCATCATTATCAAAATCAAAAAACCGATAACCGGTAACAGTAGCAGCTAAACTACTTACAGGTATGATACTCCCCACAAGCAAAGCCAACCCAACCGCCAAAGCAGGTACAAATCGCCACCACCTATTCGGTGGCTCCTCCAAATTTAAGTTCCGCGTTGGAACAGGTGTTCGTCGTAAATGTAACATGATCATATTTTCCTCATCTGTCAATAAAAAAATAATGAAATTTTAAATCCATAATTAAATCAAATAATTAGCAATTTATGCCCTACCAAAATGACCAATTTGGTCATATCGGCACCCCTCAAAAATTGTCGGTCAAACTTCTCAGGCTTTCCAAGAGCAATCTGTCACCCGACATTGAAACTTGGGGAATGTTTCAAATGGCGGTGGGTTTCGTTTCACTCTACCCACCCTACGCGACTACAATAATCCCAAAATACTAAAATAGCAGACATTATACTCAGCCCACTTTTTTAGATGAGTGCATTCTACAGGATAATCTGAAACAGATCAATAGACCCAGAGTTATTAATGGCCTAACTCAGAGTATCTATTTACGAATTGACCTCGAAAAAACTGGCGAGTAGTTATTTATATAAGGATGTCTTCAATTAATTGCTCGGCGGGCATCCCAATGACTGTGCCTAAAGCCTTGAGTGGTTGGGCTGTCGGCGTAATGACGGGTAGAATTTGCCATTGTTGGGTTTGCCGCAATTGATAGAGTAAGCCTGCTCTCACCACCGAGGATTTACCATTGCCAGAGGCTCCGAGTACCGCGAGGAAATTTGCCGATTGTACTTTTTCCAGCAATTCATGGGTGAGTTGGGTACGCCCTTTAAAGTAAAGCGGATCGTCGGGTTTTTTCTCAAAATCAAAAGATTCTAAGCCTTTGAATGGACAAACATTTTTATAATCTGCCTCAATATCAAACGCTTTATTGGTTAAAATGATAGGCTTGTTGGTGTTGTCAAACATAAATAGTTGGGAGCCAACTGCCCTTTGGTTTTCGATTTCAAGCCCTTCAATCAGCGTCAGGTGATCCACCCAGGGATTAAGTTGTTTGGTATAATCGAGCGTTTTCAATAAGGCTTTTGTTAGCTCACCCTCCGCGTAGGCTTTTTCATGCGCCCGCGCCGAGCTAATGAAACATCTGTCGTGAGCCAAAACCTGCGAGGTTTCCAAAACCTCGCAGGTTTGAAATGAGCCACTATGACAGGCATCGAGCCAAACAATTTGCTGCGGGATGGGACTTTTTTCTAAAAATTCACGTAGCCATTGTAAGGATATTCCCCATTCCTCTTCATCGGGATTCGCCTCACTACTTGCTAAAAAGCCCTCATAACGATCTGCCTTAATTTCTTTCCGCAAACCATGCCCTGCAAAAAATAACAGGGCAGTCGTCGGTGGGTTATCGCTTTTTGGAATGAATAATTGTTCAATTGCTGATTTTAATTCATTTGCCATTACCATTTGCTCAGGATCGATAAATTCTTTATCGCCCTGTTTAGTCACAGGCAAGCGTTTGACGCGAAAGCCCCCTTTTGTTTCAAGGGTTTTTGCCATTTCTTCGGCACCTTTAGCGAGTGCCGCAATTTCGGGCGGCATAGCTAAATCTGTATATTGGGTAATACAGACGATTAATGCGTCGCGGGTTTGGTTCATAATGATTTGTGGATGATGAAGTTATTGATATTGTATATACTCGATCATCAAGTTTTCTTGTTACCCAAACAATAACTACAAGGATTGTATATAAGATTCGAGGCTAAAGTTTTTCTTCAAAAAACTTTAGCCTCGAATGGATTGGATCGATGCTCGTTTTTAATCCCTTCGCTGATACAATCCTTGTAGTTAGCGTTTTTAATCCCTTTTTATATACAATCCTTGTAGTTAACTGCTGATGTTACGCAAAGCTATTCTATTCGAGCTTAGAAATCCGATTTTTTTCAAAGATTTCTTAAACATCGTTTCGCCGCTTAAACATCGCCGCTTAGAAATCCGATTTTTGAAAAAAATCGGATTTCTTAAACATCCTGGAAACATAGTGCGTAACATCAGTTAACTGTTGTCAGACGAAAAACTTAATGATCGAGTATATAGTATAATGACAGTTTGGTACAACTATAATCAAGTACAACGGATTGACGGAATAAACGGATTATTGATATTCATCTCGCCATTTCATGAAGGGCTGTAGGGGCGAACCTGCGTGTTCGCCCTGAAGGGCTGATAAAATCCGTTTATTCCGTCAATCCGTTGTACTAAAGATAACATGAGTATAATATTATGGACACCAAAATACTACTCGCTTTTTTCTTAGCCCTACCAAATGCAGAAACCGACTTGGCGAATGATCCTGCCTTAAAACAACTGCGTAATAAATTGGATCAAGTCAACCAAAAACCTGAAATCACCCCCAAAGATTGGGAAAACATTCAAGGTAAATTAACGGCTATCCTTAAAGACAATGAAAACAATGCTGCCCTAAACCAATTCTATCAAGAAATTCTGGCGCAATTGGAGAATGTCGAAATTACCTCAGATTTATTGCCGACTCAGGCGGAGTTAGAAGCTGAAAAAACTGCTGTTCGTAAAATGGGAACACTTGGCTATCTCCCTGATGAACCGCCACCGATTCACGATACTGAGAGCAAGGAAATTCTCAATATTGGGATTGTTATTTTAAGCCATGATGAACCGAAAAAAGTGTCTCAAACGCTATTGCAACGATTGAGTGATTGCTTAAAACGAAAAAAGGGCAGTTGATTTTAGAAACCCAGTTTCTTCAATAAACTGGGTTTCTTTGCGTGTATGCCCTGGTAAAATTATCGGAAAAACGAGTGATTATGACAAAATTCATATACCCCACCCTGGATTTATTTCTTTATGATTTGCGGGAAGGTTTGGGGCAAACTGAGGAAAATGTTGAAGAAAATCGTCGCTTGTTCAAGCAAAAACTCGTCAAAATCAATGATGAAGATTTTGATAGGCGCGATAAGCAATATCTTGAACCGGAATATGTGGAATTACTTGGTGAGCGATATAGCAAATTTGATTCTAAGATTCACGAAGGTTATGACTATCCTGTGCGGCTTGGCGATACTTATGGGCTTTTACTGGATTGTTCATGTAAAGAAGAACAAGAAGTGGTTGATTTACAATGGCTTCGCGATTTGAAAGTCCAGATTAATGAGAGATTGAAAGGGAAAAGTGGCACAATAGGGCAAACTTGGATGTTTTCTGCTCAATTGCCCTCAGTGCCGACGCAAGAATATGAGAAACTGGCGAAACAATGTTATGAGGCGTTGATACCGGGCGCTAATTCTGTTGATAAAATGGGAAGAAGTGATTTTCTGGGAGGTTGTCTTTTTGAATTTTGGCAATATACTTCTCCCGAATTAAGTAGCGCAGAGAATCCTCATCTGATTATGATATTCTATCCCAATGAAAAAGCGGCGGAAGACGCTTCTTCGCTTTATCATGATTGGATGTTCTTGTTGATGTATCGCCATAAAATGATGTGGGCTTATAATCAAAGTCGCCTCCTGAAAAAAGACTTGAAAAGGGAAGCGGTTGAAATTCAGGCGTGTAATAAAGAAGTCAGTGAAAATAGCAATATCCCATTGAATTTCAATGCGTTACAGAAAACATTGCGGAAAGCGTGGGATGTACTTCCTCGTTATACGACGGAATTAAGTTGGTTAGATGATCAATCTCGCACGCTTGAAATTAACCAAGATAACTATCAAAAACGCTTAGAGAGCTTGGAAGAAAAAATCGGTGAAAAAGGATTGCCACTCGCAAAATTTGGCGAGACAATGCGAGATAAATATCTGCGACAAGTGAAAAGAGATCATGCTAATCTTAGCCCTGGTTTGAAATTGTTAGCGCATTTAATAGAATATATTCAAACGATGGTGGCGATTGAAGAAGAAAAGCGTGAACGCGCCTTTCAAGACACTATCGCTACTTGGGGTATTGGGCTGGCGACGGGTGCGATTGTTGCTTCTGTCGCGGGACAATTTCCCTTTGCTTCTGATAATACGACTTGGCTAGTTCCAGTGAGGTCAATTGGGATTAGTTTTGTTGCTGCGGTGGTAGCAGGTTTGGTAACGAAGGGGATTATTAGGTTAGGGCGGCGGTAGTTTTAGTCCAAAGCGGAAGCAAAAAGAGCAACGAAGCGGAAGATTTGGACTCCAAAAAACCGCCAACGTTTCAGCCTTGGACTCCAAAACCGCCAAAGCTGAAGCGTTGAACTCCAAAAAACCGTCAAAGCTGAAGCGTTGAACTCCAAAGCTGAAGCGTTGAACTCCAAAACCGCCAAAGCGTTGAACTCCAATTATCGACGTACCAATAAAGTCTCTGAGAAGCTATAATTGGCAAAATATTCACGTATTCCTTCAAAAATCGCTTTAGCGAGACGATGGCGATATTCCGGTTGGTTAAGTTTTTTTTCTTCATTGGGATTTGAAATAAATCCCGTTTCCACTAAAACCGAGGGAATATCGGGGGAAGATAAAACCATAAAATTGGCTCGCTGTAATCTGGGCGCGTGAACGTGACTGACTTTTTTGAGTTCTTTTAAAATGCTTTTACCCGCATAAGCACTGGCTTCTAAAGTGTTTAACATGGAAAGTTCAAGCAGTACTTGAGCCAGTAAATTATCTTTGTCGTTCAAAGTGATTCCGTCTATTAAGTCAGCCGCATTTTCTTTTTTTGCTAACCATTTAGCTACTTTACTGCTTGCTGCATTGCGTGACAGCATATAGACTGATGAGCCTCGTACTCTCCTATCATCAGGATAAGCATCTGCATGGATAGAAACAAATAAGTCGGCTTTATATTGACGCGCTAATTCAATGCGTTTGCGTAGTTTGATAAAATGATCGCCATTACGAATAAGGACAGCACGCATACCATTTTCTTTGCCAACCAAAGCATAAACTTCTTTAGCAATCGCCAAGACGACATTTTTTTCTTGAACGCCAGCAGAACCGACAGCACCAGAGTCAATGCCCCCATGTCCCGCATCAATAGCTATCACAAGATTGCGCTGACGAGGCTCAGTGGGTTTTGTGATAACGGGTTGTGGTTGTGACTTTTTTAAGAGTTTTGGAAAACGTATCCAACTGGTAACAGAAGTCTTTTTTTTCTTTGAAGAAGTCCTTTTTCTCTTTAGGTTCACCTCTATAACAAGGCGATGTCCATTAGTGCTATTGGGTTTTAGCCAAAAACTTTTAGTACGCACGGCTTCTTTTAAATCAAAAACGAGCCGTAAATCTTTTCGATTACGAGTTGCACTGCGAATTTTTTTCACAAAATTTAAGTCGGCAGGGGCGACTAATCTTTGATTCAATTTTGTGCTTTTTAAGTCAATGACGAGGCGATAGGGAGATTTAAGGGTAAAAATCTTATAGGTCGCGGGAACCCCGTCAAGATTAAAAACTAAGCGCGTTTTATGGGCAGCCTGTTTGAAAACGCGCATATCAAGAAGATAGATTGGTTTGCCTAAACAGGAGAAGGAAAGTATTAGTAATAAAAAGGTTATTAATAATCGCATTTTAAACGATTTCACTCAAATCAGGTTATAATGAAATTTATTTACTGATGTTACGCAAAGCGATTCTATTCGAGCTTAGAAATCCGATTTTCTCAAAAATCGGATTTCTCAAACATCGTTTCGCCGCTTAGAAATCCGATTTTTTTTAAAAATCGGATTTCTTAAACATCTTGGAAACATAATGCGTAACATCAGTTATTTATCATGATTGCATGATAGTATGAAGTTTGCATCAAATTAATGCATTCGAGAGTCGAGGTTTCCGTTTTTCTTCAAAAAACGGAAACCTCGACTAGAGTTTTTCTTTAAAAAACTTTAGCCTCGAATTGATTCAAAATAAAATTAGACTATAATGACTATAATATATTTAATAAATTATTTCTAATATTCTTGAAAATATAGGAGCAAAAAAAATACATGTCCAATTACCTTATCGCACCATCCATTTTATCCGCTGATTTTGCCCGTCTAGGGGAAGAGGTGACTCATGTTTTATCCGCAGGGGCGGATATAGTCCATTTTGATGTGATGGATAATCATTATGTGCCTAATTTAACCATAGGCCCTTTAATTTGTGAGGCGTTGCGTAAACATGGTATCACTGCACCAATTGATGTGCATTTAATGGTTAAGCCTGTGGATCGCATAATCCCTGATTTTGCAGAGGCAGGTGCAACTTACATTACTTTCCATCCAGAAGCGAGTGAGCATATTGATCGTTCTTTACAATTAATACGTGATTGTGGTTGTCAATCAGGCTTGGTTTTTAATCCAGCAACGCCTTTGGACTATTTGAAATATGTCATAGACAAGATCGATATGGTTTTATTGATGTCTGTCAATCCAGGTTTTGGAGGGCAATCTTTTATCCCTCAAACTTTAGACAAGTTACGCGAAGCGCGTCAAATCATTGACAAGAGTGGGAAAAACATTCGTTTAGAAGTTGATGGCGGTGTTAAGGTGAACAATATCTGTGAAATTGCACAAGCGGGCGCTGATACCTTTGTTGCTGGTTCAGCTATTTTCAACACGCCTGATTATAAGGCGACTATTGAAGCGATGCGTGCTGAATTGGCTCTGGTATAGTAATCCTAAATAATTCATCGAGTAGCAGCAGTTTTTGCCAAAAACTGCTTGCCATTAAAGAAATCCGATTTTTGAAAAAAATCGGATTTCTAAATAAATCTAAACTATAGTTTATGACTTTACTTAATCCAGAATTAGTTTTAATTGATTTAGATGGTACTTTGATAGATACAGTACCTGATCTTGTTTATGCTATCGATCAGACCATGTCACAATTAGGCTTGCCACAACGGGGCGAAGAAAAAGTGCGAAGCTGGGTGGGTAATGGCATAGAACGCTTTGTTAAACGAGCCTTGCTTGATCAGCTTGAGGGGGAACCTGACGAGAATTTATTTCAATCCGCACTTCATCAGTTTAAAATATTATATGCAGAAGTCAATGGTAATCATAGTTTGCTTTACCCAGGTGTACGTGAAGGATTGGAATGGTTGAAATCGCAGAAATATCAATTAGCTTGTGTTACTAATAAGGCGGAGCAATTTACAACACCTTTGCTAAACGCTTTAAATCTGTACGATTATTTTCAACTCGTTATCAGTGGGGATAGTTTAGCTAAAAAGAAACCTGATCCTTTGCCCTTACGCCATGCCACTGAATTTTTTCAGGTTAATCCGCATAATGCCTTAATGATAGGAGATTCGATTAACGATGTGCAAGCCGCGCGAGCCGCAGGATTTAAAATTTTATGCGTGAGTTATGGGTATAATCATGGCATGGATATTCACACGGCAAAGCCTGATCTTGTGATTGATTCATTCGCTCAACTTTCTTCACTGATAACTGAACATGAAACCTGAACAATTAACCCAATTCGTAGCTGAAGGCTACAATCGACTCCCGATACAGCGAGAAGTTTTAGCTGATTTGGATACGCCCTTGAGTGCTTATTTGAAATTAGCTAAAGGACCTTATTCCTATTTATTAGAATCTGTTGAGGGCGGCGAAAAATGGGGACGTTATTCTATAATTGGGCTACCTGCAAAGAAGGTTGTGCGGGTATATGGCCATGATATTTTTGTCTATCAAGACGGCTCTATTATAGAACAGGAAAAGACAACTGATCCTTTGGCCTGGATTGCCGAATTTCAGGCACGCTTTCGTGTACCCAAATTACCTGATTTTCCCCGTTTCGCTGGAGGCTTAGTGGGCTATTTTGGCTATGATACCGTGCAATATATTGAACCCCGTTTAATCTCGAAAGAAAACTTAAATGATCCTTTAGGTACGCCTGATATTCTATTAATGGTTTCTGATGAGATTGTTGTCTTTGACAATCTTAAAGGTAAATTGCATCTCATTGTTCATGCCGCGCCATCACAGGATGCCCTGAATTTAGCCGAGCAACGCTTAGATGCTCTCGTAAAACGTTTGCATGAGAATGTGCCATCCATGTATAACAGAAAGTCTGGCAACAGCATCACGGAAACCGATTTTGAGTCAGGATTTATTCGCCCTGATTATGAAAAAGCCGTCAAACGGGCTAAAGAATATATTGTTGAAGGCGATGTTATGCAGGTTGTACTCTCACAGCGTCTTAAAATCGCTTGTGAAGTACCGCCTTTAAATGTTTATCGCGCTTTGCGCTGCCTTAATCCCTCACCCTATTTATACTATTTAGATTTAGATGATTTTCATATTGTCGGCTCATCTCCAGAAATCTTAGTCAATTTAGAAGGGCAAGAAGTCACCGTTCGCCCCATAGCTGGCACCCGCCCGCGTGGTTGTGATGAGGCGGAGGATAAGGCTTTAGAGAAAGAATTGCTCGCTGATCCAAAAGAATGTGCTGAACATCTTATGCTCATTGATTTGGGTAGAAATGATGTTGGGCGTGTCGCTCAAATTGGCACTGTACAATTGACTGACAAAATGATTATAGAACGATATTCTCATGTCATGCACATTGTCTCTAACGTCACTGGACAATTAAAACCTGATTTGAATGCACTGGATGTACTTAGGGCAACATTTCCAGCAGGTACATTATCTGGCGCACCAAAAATACGCGCCATGGAAATCATTAACGAATTGGAACCGATCAAACGTGGCATTTATGGTGGCGCAGTAGGCTATCTCACCTGGCATGGTGATATGGACACCGCAATAGCCATTCGTACTGCTGTTATTAAAAACAAAACGTTGTACATTCAAGTTGGGGCAGGTATTGTCGCTGATTCTATTCCTGCTAAGGAGTGGGAAGAGACGATGAATAAGGGACGCGCTATATTTAGGGCAGTGGCAATGGCGACAGAGGGTTTGTGAGTTAATTACTGATGTTACGCAAAGCTATTCTATTCGAGCTTAGAAATCCGTTTCAAAAATCGG
>JAOZSV010000347.1 GCA_029939505.1 Thiotrichaceae bacterium
TGAATAGCCACCGATGAAATCGGTGGAACTTGGAAGCACCTTGCTTGCGTCACATAATAAGAAAAATGGTGGGTTTCCACTTCGTTCCTACCCACCCTACATCTCTACTACTGAGTCGTTACGAAAAATTATAAACTATGAACGATCAGTTCTTCTATTCTCGCTTTGAGTTTTGAGTTACTTATTTTTAATGAGCTTCTTAATTGACGCTGCTGTTGTAAATGGATCAAATTTAAATGCGTTTTAATCCGCATTAATACCTCTTCGGATCGAAAAGGTTTCGTAATGTAATCAATAGCACCGGCTTTAAAACCTTTGATTTTATCACCAGTATCCGTTAAATCACTCATAAAAATAACGGGAATATCTTGAGTTTCTGGATCAGCTTTAAGTTTCTGACAAGTTTCAAAGCCATTTATACCGGGTAATAATATATCTAATAAAATTAAAAGTGGAGGGTTATGTTTCACCATTTTTAAAGTACTTTCACCACTTTCCGCCACCGAAACTTTAAAACGGTTTTGATTCAAAAAATGCGCTAATATACGCACATTGAAAGGGGTATCATCGACAATAAGAATATGGGGCAATTCGGGCATTATCATGCTTAATAGATTTTGGCAATTTTCGTAATAAACTTGTGCCGCTTTATCATTCTTATTTATCTTACAAATCTTCTCAAACAAAATTCGTGCGTTCTCAAACTGCTCTTGATGAAAATATTTAACACCTTCTTCAAAATCAGATAAAGTCTTTGATTTCATTTCAATGCTTGCGGATTCATCCGCATCAAAAACTTCATAAATGGTGACTTCTTGCGTTTTTCCTTTGACGGTGACATGATCAATAAGCCTAATCTTATATTGCGAAACATTGGTTAATTGTTGACAGGTTTCCTCTGTAATTAACATGGGTGTGCCATAATTTTTAGTTAATTCTTCAACTCGTGAGGATAAATTCACGGCATCTGAAATAACCGTACCATCCATACGGTTTTTACCACCGACGGTGCCAAGCATTAAGGGTCCCGTATGTATTCCAATACCAATTGAAATGGCAGGAGAATCGGCGCTTTGCTGATTATATTTGATGATCTGTTTTAACATAACGATTCCCGCCTGAACCGCATCATCAGCATTGTCTGGAAACAAAGCCATAATTTCATCACCAATATATTTATCAATAAACCCATGATGTTCATTAATAATGGGTTCCATCTTGCTTAAATAAGAATTGATAAAATTAAAATTTTCTTGCGGAGTCATGTCTTCGGAAATATTCGTGAACCCCCGAATATCAGCAAACATAATACTCATTGTTTTTTCAACGCAAGTGCCTAATTCAATATTATCATTATCTTTGAGATGTAAAATTTTAAGAAATTGAACCGGCACAAATTGATGAAAAATTTTGACTTTTCTTTCTAATTCCTTGTTTTTCTCAGCAATCTGTTTATCTCTATAATAGCTTTTAATCGCTTCAGATACGGTTAAAATCAGATCGTTGTGGTTCCATGGTTTGGCGAGATAACGATACAATTTGGCATACTGAATAGCATTAGCGACTGCCTCAATATCTGCTTGCCCTGTCAGCATGACTTTACGTGTGCTTGGAGAGAGCAGATGAAAACGTTTTAAAAGCTCATCACCCTTCATTTTGGGCATAATATAATCGGATATAATCAAGGGAATTTCATATTGTTCTTCTAGCAGTTCCTCAATTAACTCTAATGTTTCTTCACCGCTTTCTGTCGTCTCAATGAGATACTGATCGTTGAATGCTTGCTTTAGCTCTATTTTCAAACTATCAAGTATCGTTTGTTCATCATCAACACATATAATGACAGGTTGACTCATATTTTTGCTCGCAATATGGTTAATGGTGAATTAATTCACCATTCATACCATTTATAATTTTTCCAAACCTTGTTCAATCGTATTAACCAATTCTTCATCAGTCCAGGGTTTATTGATACAACGATGAAGATTGGCTTCTTGCTGAACACGCTTAATCGCACTTTCATCAGCTTGACCGGTTAGTAAAATTTTGACAATTTTGGGAAATTTTTGATGAACGCGAATTAGAAACTCATCTCCTTTCAGCCCCGGCATTAACCAATCAGAGACAATGACAAGAATATCATCTCCGTCTTGAATTAATTCTTCAATTAATTCAAGCGCGTCTTCGGCTGTTTCCGCAAATTCATAAAGATATGTTTCGCCAAAGGCTTCTTCAAGCTGCATCTGAAGACTATCTAAGATCACCCTTTCATCATCTACACATAAAATAACGGGTTGAGACATCTCTATTTCTCCTTTTTTTGAATAACTGATGTTACGCACTATGTTTCCAAGAGGTTTAAGAAATCCTTTGAAAAAAATCGGATTTCTAAGCTCGAATAGAATAGCTTTGCGTCACATCAGTGAATAATAATAGACGCACTGAGTACAACGGATTTGAGAATAAAACGGATTAAATCGACGAGGATAAAGTTTTTTTCCCAGCTCCAGCTTGGGAACGCATTCATGGACGCTCTGCGTCGCAATAGGCGTTCCCAAGCTAGAGTTTTGGAAATATGGGAATCGCGTTTTTTTTTAAATCCGTTTGATTCTAAAATCCGTTGTACTCATCTAGTTCATGCAACAGGAAATTCTATAATAAAAGTCGCCCCTCGCCCTAAAACACTTTCGCACCAAACTTTACCTTGCATTGATTCCATCATTTTTTTCACAATAAATAAACCTAAACCGGTTGAATGTTCATCACCTGTCGGTTTAGGCGTTAAACGGGTGAATTGACCAAATAATTTTTCTTGATCCGCATCACTCAATCCAGGTCCTTCATCCTGTATTTCACAACGTACAAATTGGTCATTTTTGCTAACACGAACAAAAATATGCTTATCGTGTGGAGAATATTTAATGGCATTTGAAATCAGATTATCCAACACTTGACGTAAGGAGTTTTCATCAGCCATCGCCTCGCATTGTTCTTCCTGAGATTGAAATTGCAAAATGATGTTCTTGGCTTTCGCCCTTTCAGTATAATGATTTACAAACCATTCTGCAATCTCTCGAATATCAATCTTCTTAATTGATAATGCCATTTTTCCTGCTTCAAGGGCGTTAATATCTAATATGCTTTTGATGACTTCAAACATCTGCCATGAACTGATAAAAATATGATCAGCACATTCAATCACGGTTTCTTTAGGAATATCATCAAAATGACGTTTAATCATCTCAGAAAAACCCTGGATTGCTGTGAGGGGATTTTTCAGATCATGCACTGCCATGCTTAGAAATTCATTTTTTTCCTGTAATTGCTGAGTGCGTTCAGCCACTTTTTTTTCTAAATCGGCATAAAATTGTGCCAATTCCTGTTTTTGAAAATAGCTGTGAATCGCTTCCCTTACCGTCATCAGGAGATCAGTCTGATCCCAGGGCTTGGCTATGTAACGATAAAGATTAGCATTTTTGATTGCATCGCCTACAGCGTTAATGTTTGCTACTCCGGTTAAAAGAATTTTCAACGTATTAGGCGCAATCAGATGAATTTTTTGAAGTAATTCTTCTCCCTTCATACCTGGCATTCGTTGATCGGAAATGACGAGCGGTAATTCAATACCGTCTTCTAATAATTCTTCAATCAATTCTAGTGCATCATCCCCATTTTCAGCAGTTTCAATGAGATAATCATTTCCCAATGCGTGCATCAATTCTGCCTGAAGGCTCCAAAGTAACGTTTTTTCATCATCAACACAAACAATAACGGGTGTTTTCATTTTTTAGTTTCCATTTTTTATTTAATAACTGATGTGACGCAAAGCGATTCTATTCGAGCTTAGAAATCCGATTTTTTTCAAAGATTTCTTAAACATCGTGTGTTTCTTAGAGCTTAGAAATCCGATTTCTTTCAAAA
>JAOZSV010000022.1 GCA_029939505.1 Thiotrichaceae bacterium
ATGTTTCCAAGATGTTTAAGAAATCCGATTTTTGAAAAAAATCGGATTTCTAAGCGGCGATGTTTAAGCGGCGAAACGATGTTTAAGAAATCCGATTTTTGAAACGGATTTCTAAGCTCGAATAGAATAGCTTTGCGTAACATCAGCTGGTAACAGAGGATCTTGCAAAACTCGTTTCGAGTTTTGCAAGAAGCTCAACAGAATAAAAAAATAAATGACTCATTCTCGTATTCCACGCCATATTGCCATTATCATGGATGGTAATGGTCGTTGGGCAAAAAAAAGATTCTTACCCCGCTATGCTGGACATAAAGCAGGTGTCGAAACCGTGCGTCAAATACTCAAATTATGTGCAGAACAAAAGATTAAAGTATTAACTCTATTCGCATTCAGCAGTGAAAACTGGCGACGGCCTAAAAAAGAAGTCAGTCTGCTTATGGAGTTATTTATGACGGCATTGCAGCGGGAAGTTAAGAGGTTAGATAAAAATAATGTGCGCCTACGCATTATTGGTGTCCGTGAAGCTTTTTCCGAAAAATTACAAGAGCTTATTCACGAAGCCGAAAAAAGAACTGAACATAATTCAGGTTTAACTTTGAACATTGCAGCCAATTATGGTGGTCATTGGGATATTGTCGAAGCGGCAAAACGCTTGGCAGAAAAAGTCGAACAAGGCACATTGAAAAGTCAAGAAATTAACGAAAGCCTCTTTGCAGAGCAATTATGTTTAGCTGATTTGCCAGAGCCAGATTTATTCATCCGTACAGGTGGAGAAAAGCGGATAAGTAATTTCTTATTATGGCAATTAGCTTATACAGAAATGCATTTAACTGAAACTTTATGGCCCGATTTTGATAAAGCGGCTTTTATGGAAGCCTTAAATTCGTTTTCCGCCCGTCAACGCCGTTTTGGACGTACAAGCGAACAGGTTGAAGAAGAAAATGCTTAAACAACGTCTGCTGACTGCCCTTATTTTAATCCCACTAATAGTGTGGGTATTATTAAGTTTATCCTCACAGACGCTGGCGTGGTTTATGAGCATTTTTGTTGTGCTTGGCGCGTATGAATGGGCAAATATTTGTAGTTACTCTCAAAAGAAACGACCTATTTATGCCATCACAATTGGTGTAGCACTATTAATACTTTCTCTGTTCTGGCATAAGCCGACGATGATGACGATTTTAATAGGCGCTTGTCTGTGGTGGATATTGGCTCTGTATTGGATATTGCGTTATCAAAAAGGTCATCATCTTATACCAACCTCACCGCTTGTTAAAGCTTTATTGGGTTTATTGATTTTACTGCCACCCTGGATCGCCCTATTGATTTTGCATGAACGTTTTGGCGGAGAATGGGTACTTTTTTTATTCGTACTCATTTGGGCAGCAGACAGTGGGGCTTACTTTGTTGGACAAAAATGGGGCAGAACAAAATTGGCTGATCAAATTAGTCCTGGAAAAAGCTGGGAAGGCGTGGCAGGGGCTTTGCTGATGACTTTACTGATTTCGCTTGCTTATGCTTTATTTAAATCAATGCCATTAATGACATTATCATATTTTATGTTATTATGTTTGCTGACAATCATTGCGTCAATTATTGGGGATTTGTTAGAAAGCATGTTTAAGCGTCAAGCTGGCATAAAAGACAGCGGTCAAATATTACCAGGTCATGGTGGTGTGCTTGATCGCATTGATAGTTTAACCTCGGCTGCGCCCATTTTTGTGGTTGGCCTGATTTTATTACTAGGAAACGTGTTTTGAAGGGCATTACTATATTGGGTGCGACGGGTAGCATCGGTCTTAACACCCTTGAAGTCATAAAACAGCATCGACAGGATTATGAAGTCATTGCTCTAACGGCACACCAACAGGTTGACCGTTTAGAAGCCTTATGTTTAGAATGGATGCCCCGCTACGCCGTCATGGCGGATTCTGATGCAGCGGAACGGCTCTCGCTGCGCTTAAAAAAGATTAATGCACCTGTACAAGTTTTAAGCGGCACTGATGGACTCACTTTTGTCGCGAGTTTGCCAGAAACAAATTTAGTGATGGCTGCAATAGTGGGTAGTGCAGGATTATTGCCCACGTTGGCGGCTGCCAAAGCAGGTAAACGGCTTTTACTTGCTAATAAAGAAGCCCTTGTCATGTCAGGGCAGATACTGATAGAAACAGTACGCAAACATGGCGCAGAATTATTGCCCGTTGATAGTGAACATAGTGCTATTTTTCAATGTTTGCCATTTAAGAAGAATACAGGAATCCAGCAGGAGACGCATCATACAGAAATAAGTCGTCTCTTGCTAACCGCCTCTGGAGGGCCATTTCGGACTTATTCCGTTGAACAATTGCATGATGTTACCCCAGAACAAGCCTGTGCACACCCTAATTGGAATATGGGGCGCAAAATATCAGTCGATTCTGCCACCATGATGAATAAAGGTTTGGAGGTGATTGAAGCTTGCTGGTTATTTTCTACCCCCCCTAATAAAATAGAAGTGGTACTACATCCACAAAGTGTGATTCATTCACTGGTTGAATATATTGATGGTTCTGTATTAGCGCAGTTAGGTCAACCTGATATGCGTACACCTATTGCTTACGCTTTGGCCTGGCCCAAACGTATTTCTTCAGGCGTTCCCCGTTTGAATTTAACTGAAATTGCCCAATTGGATTTTGAGGCGATTGATTTTAATCGCTTTCCTTGCTTAAAATTGGCTTATGATGCCTTGTTAGCGGGTGGTACAACAACGACTATTTTAAATGCAGCTAATGAAATAGCTGTAGAAGCCTTTTTGCAAAAGCGTTTACGTTTTACAGCGATTTCTAAAGTCGTTGAAACGACTTTATCCAAATTAAGTGGACATAAGGCAACATCAATAGATATAATTCTTGAGGATGATGCCCATGCTCGCGATTTGGCTTCGGAACTGATTAATTGTGAAAAAAACGCCCAAAGCTGAAGCGTTGGACTCCAATAATTAAGAAACGTGCATAAAATAATTTAGTCAACTTTAAAACCAGACCTGCCAGGTTAAAACAAAACCTGGCAGGTCAAGAGCAGCGACCAAACTTGATTTTGACTTTGGTTTCGAGGTTCAAGTTTTGTTTTCAAAAAACTTGAACCTCTCCGACTTTGACCTGGCAGGTTTTCTTTTGATCCTGCCAGGTCTGGTTTTGATTTTGACTTGAAGAAGTTATTTCATGACCATTCCTAAGCGTTGAACAGAAAAAAACGTACACATTGAATTAACTAAAAACTAAAAACTGATGTTAATCATACAAACTTTACTCGCCTTTATCGTTGTTATCGGCATTTTAGTGACTGTGCATGAATTTGGTCATTACTGGGTTGCGCGGCACTTGGATGTAAAAATTTTGCGTTTTTCCGTTGGATTCGGGAAACCCTTATGGTTGCGCCGCTTTGGTAAAGATCAGACCGAATTTGTGATTGCGCCTTTCCCCTTGGGGGGTTACGTCAAAATGCTGGGAGAGCAGAAAGACGAGGAAATTGCTCCAGAAGATTTGTCCCGTGCGTTTAGTCGAAAACCTTTATGGGTCCGTACTGCTATTGTTTTTGCAGGTCCCCTGTTTAACTTTTTGTTTGCCATCATCGCCTATACCATAATGTTTATGGTAGGGATAACTGGCATGACTGCACTGGTGGGTGAAGTTACCCCCCAGAGTTTAGCAGAACAAGCTGGCTTTCGTTCTGGTCAAAAAATTATTGCCATCAATGAGCAGCCCGCAGCACGTTGGGACAGTGTCATGCAAGCAACATTGCAACAACTCCTTGATAATAAACAAGAATTGATATACACAGTCCAGGATAACCCAGGTCATCAACATGACATTGTTTTGAATTTACAGGGATTTACAATTGATGATCTTGCTCAAGGCCAATTTTTTGAGAAAGTGGGTTTGCGTCCTTATCGATCCCCTTGGCCCGCGCTCATTGGTGAAGTCATGCCGGATCATGCCGCTGAAAAAGCGGGATTACAGTATGGTGATAAAATAATCGCTTTGGATGACAAACCGATTAGTGATTGGAGCAGTTGGGCAGAATATGTTAATCAACGTCCAGGACAAGATATTCATGCGGAGATTGAAAGGAACGGTCAAAAACTCAAATTAATATTGATACCTGATAATATCAATGGTAAAGGGCGAATGGGTGTTTATGCCCCTTATTTTACAATTGAACGTTATAATTTGTGGAATTCCTTTACTAATGGCATAGAAAAAACTTATGACATGAGCATATTAACTTTGCGCCTCATGGTCAAAATGTTGACTTTGCAAGTTTCTTATGAACATATCAGTGGACCAATCAGTATTGCCCAATTTGCAGGACAGTCCGCTCAATTAGGTTTAGCTGTTTTTTTATCCTTTTTAGGTTTAGTCAGTATTAGCTTGGGTGTCATTAATTTATTACCCATTCCATTGCTTGATGGTGGTCATTTGTTCTTATATTCAATAGAATGGATTAAAGGGAGCCCTGTGACTGAAAATACGGAATTTTTTTTACAACGCATTGGTTTAGCCCTTTTACTGTGTTTAATGGGCTTGGCAATATTTAATGATTTAGAACGGTTATTCAATTAATTTAATTTAATGTAACTACTCAGGGCAACCACAAGGGATTGCCCCTACATAAGAATATTGTTGTAACTACTCAGGGCAACCACAAGGGATTGCCCCTACATAAGAATATTTCAGCCTAAAGTTTTTTGAAGAAAACTTTAGGCTGAAATGTTGTAGGGGCAATCCTTTATGGTTGCCTGAGTAGTTACGTTTTTTGAAGAAAAATTTTAGCCTCGAATATTCTGAAAATTCTGATTCAAACAAGAAAAAATGTCCAGTACAAAATTCCAAGTGAATAGATTTTCAGAAAATTCAAGAACCCCAATTTTTGGCTATGGCAACTGCGTGTACAAATGTATAAAATATTTTATCTGAAAAACTATAGAGGAACTCTTTTTCTAGGCTTGATGCTATTGCACGGTATCGCTTATGCCTTTGACGCTTTTATAGTCAAAGACATTCGCTTGGAAGGATTAGGGCGAATTTCTGCTGGTACTGTCTTTAATTACTTGCCTGTGACAGTGGGAGAGCGTTTTTCTATAAATGATACCCGTGTTGCCATATCCGCTTTATATAAAACAGGTTTATTTAAAGACATACGCCTAGAACGAGATCACAATGTCCTGGTTGTGCGCGTTGAAGAACGTCCTGCGATTTCTAAAATTACCTTTAAAGGTAATACAGACATTGAAACAGAAGATTTAACCAGTGGTTTAAAAAATATTGGTTTTGCCGAAGGCAGAGTATTTAATCGTTCATTGCTTGAAAAAGTCGAATTGGAATTGCAACGCCAATACTCTCATTTAGGCAAATATGCGGTGCGTATAAAATCAACTGTCACACCAATCAGCCGTAACCGCGTTGCGATACAAATTGATATTCAAGAAGGGCTCATTGCGCGAATTAAGCAGATTAATTTTGTGGGTAATCAATCTGTGAGCGATGAAGACTTACTGGATGAAATGAAATTAAGTACAGGCGGGTGGTTTTCATTTATCACCAAAGACTATCAATATTCTTCAATACAACTTGGCGCAGATTTAGAAACGCTACGTTCTTTTTACTTAGATCGCGGCTATATCAACTTTAATATTGATTCCACCCAAGTTTCCATTACGCCTGATAAAAAAGAAGTCTATCTCACAATTAATTTTACTGAGGGAGATAAATACACCGTCTCTAAAGTAGAACTCCTCGGCAATTTAATTGTAAAGAAGGCAGAATTATTTGATAAAATAATCCTCAAATCGGGCGAGGTATTTTCGGGTAAAAAAGTCACTAAAAGTCAAGAAGCCATTCTTGAACGGATTGGTGATGAAGGCTATGCTTTTGCTCAAATCAATCCAGTTACAAAAGCTGATATAAAAAATAAAACGGTTGCTTTAAGCTTTTATATTGATCCAGGCAAACGGGTTTATGTACGACGCATTAACTTTAAGGGCAATAGCAAAACCCGTGATGAAGTTTTACGTCGAGAAATGCGTCAAATGGAAGGCGGCTGGATTTCTACTAAAGATGTGAAACGCTCATCGACTCGCTTGGAACGTTTAGGTTATTTTGAAAGTGTCAGTGTTGAAACCCCGCGTGTGCCACATACTGACGATCAAATTGATGTCAATTATAGCGTCATCGAAAGACCATCAGGTAATTTGATGGCAGGCATGGGTTATTCGCAAACTTATGGGGTTTTATTCAGTGCGAGTGTTATCCAAGATAATTTTTTAGGCTCTGGAAAACGTGTTGGCGTGACATTTGATAATAGTCAAGTCCGTACAGTATATCGTTTTTCTTATTTTAATCCTTTTACAACGATAGATGGTGTGAGTCGTGGTTTTAACGTATTTTACAGGACGACAAACGCTGAAGAAGCCAATTTAAGTCGTTACACCACTGATGCGTATGGAACGGCACTCAATTATGGGCTACCCTTCACAGAATTTAACAATATTAATTTCGGTGTCGCTTTTGATCACACTCAACTTAACACCACAGATTATAGTGCAAAAGAGGTATTTGACTTTTTAAAGGCTAATGGTAATACTTACAATTCCTATCGCCTTAATGCGAGTATCCAACATGATACACGTAATCGTGCTTTGTTTCCAGATAAAGGCATGTTACAATATTTAAGTGCAGAAGTAACCCTACCATTTAGTGATCTCAACTATTACAAAGTGCAATATAAGCACCAGTGGTTATACCCATTGATCACAGATTATATTTTATTGCTCAAAGGGCAAGTCGCTTATGGAAATGGGTATGGTGATACGGATCAATTACCCTTTTTTGAAAATTATATTGCTGGAGGACCACGTACTGTACGTGGTTTCAGGGGAAATACCCTAGGACCATTAGATTCTCATGGATTACCCTTAGGGGGAAATTTAAAAGTAATTGGTAATGCGGAAGTGATTTTGCCGATACCTTTTGTTAAAAAGTCTCGTTCATTTAGACTATCTACCTTTATAGATGTCGGGAATGTGTATGGCAACGACGAAGACTTTGACACTTCTGAGTTACGTTACTCCATTGGCTTGTCTGCAATATGGTTGTCGCCTATGGGCGTATTAAGTTTTAGTATTGCCAAACCGCTTAATGAAAAAGAAGAGGATCAATTAGAACTATTTCAATTTACTATTGGCACAACCTTTAATTGGTAATGAGGTTTAAGAAATCCGATTTTTTTCAAAAAATCGGATTTCTAAGCTCGAAATGGAGTACAACGGATTTGGGAATACAACGGATTAAATCTAATAAATTCATAGCGTTAATGTTATGCAACGTTTTTTTAAATCCGTTTATTTCTAAAATCCGTTGTACTCATTATTCTGCTCAATCAATTCAATAATAATTTTCACGCAAAATTGCGTGTAACAGAAAACTAACATGAAAATGCGTCATTTTTATCTGATTATTACACTACTTTGTAGTCTTTACTCCACTCAAGTAGCGGCAGAACTTAAAATTGGTTTTGTCAATGCCATTAGAGTTATGGAAAAAGCCCCACAGGTTAAGCGTGCTAACAGCCGCTTAGAGCGAGAATTTGCGCCAAGACAACGAAGGCTTGTCAGTGCAAAACAGGCCATTAGAAAAAAGGAGGAACGGTTCGCCAAAAATAGTGCGATTATGAGTGACTCCAAAGCACTTCAAGCTGGCCGTGAGATTAGGGACAAAAAGCGTGATTTAAAACGTCAACAAGAAGAATTTAGAGAAGACTACAATATCCGCCGTACTGAAGAACTTGAAAAAATTCAAAAAGTCATTACAAAAGTCATTCAAGACTTGGCAAAAAGAGAGTCTTATGACTTTATACTGAGTGATGGTGTCATTTGGGCAAGTAAACGTGTCGATCTGACGAATAAAGTATTGAAAAAACTCCGTAATAAATAACATCAAACATTCAAACTGAAAATCTTATAAAACGTGATTTCAGTTATCATCATTGACAGTGAAGTTCTCCATCAACCTCGCAGATTTAGCCACTAAAATTGGTGCAACTCTAAAAGAGGATTCATCCAGCGACTTACCGATCTTAGGTATCGCCTCTTTAATGCGGGCTGGCAAGCATGAAGTCAGTTTTTTTACCAATAGTTTGTATCGTGATGAATTGGCAAAAACATCGGCTGCTGCTATCATTTTAGCAAGCAAGGATGAACGTTTTTGCAAAGGACCTAAATTGGTGATGGAAAATCCCTATTTAGGTTATGCCAAGACAGCTCGCTTATTTAATCCACCTCCTCGTTATCCTCAAGGCAAACATCCTACTGCTTGGGTAAGCGAAGAGGCTATTTTTGATGAGGCTTCTGTATCAATAGGACCACAAACCGTCATCGAAGCGGGTGTTAAATTGGGACGTAACGTGGTTATTGGTCCAGGCTGTGTTATTGGCAAAGGAATCAAAATAGGTGATAATTGCCAATTAATCGCAAATGTCACCTTATGTACAGGCACCGTACTGGGACAACGTGTGGTTATCCATCCAGGTGCCGTAATTGGCTCAGATGGTTTTGGAAATGCCAATGATGCCGGAAAATGGGTAAAAGTGCCACAACTCGGTGGTGTTATTATTGGCGATGATGTAGAAATTGGTGCCAACACAACCATAGATAAAGGAGCCTTAGAAGACACGACGATTGGTGAAGGCGTGAAATTGGATAATCAAATCCAAATTGGACATAATGTTCAAATTGGTGAACATACAGCAATAGCCGGATGTGTAGGTGTTGCTGGCAGTACTCGCATAGGACGTTATTGCATGATAGCTGGTGGCGTAGGCATAGCCGGTCATCTTGACATAAGCGACTATGTACATGTCACAGGCGGTTCAATAGTCTTACAGTCGATCCGTGAACAAGGTGTTTATTCTTCTGGCACACCTTTAGAACAAAACAGACGTTGGCATAGAAATTATCATCGATTTAAGCATCTTAATGAAATGGCAAAACGTTTACAAACCCTAGAAAGAGAGCAATGAGTTATGAGTAGTATGGATATCCATCAAATTTTTCAGCACCTGCATCACCGTTACCCGTTTCTATTAATAGATCGAGTACTTGACTATACTGTAGGTGAATACCTGGTCGCTATAAAAAATGTGACTTACAATGAGCCATTCTTTCAAGGGCATTTTCCGCATCGCCCCATAATGCCAGGTGTTTTAGTGATAGAAGCGATGGCTCAAGCAACAGGCATATTGTCATTTAAAACCGCAGAACTACAACCAGAAGGTAATTCACTATACTATCTTGTTGGTATAGACAAAGCTCGCTTTAAACAACCTGTTGAGCCAGGTGATCAATTATTAATAGAAGTTAAACTCATACGCACAACCCATGGCATATGGAAATATGCGGCAACCGCTAAAGTGGATGACAAATTGGTTGCCAGTGCTAATCTGATGTGCATGAAAAGAGATATTTCAAATTGAAATCAGCACACGCCTTGATTGATCCCAAAGCCGAACTGGATAGCGATGTCACAGTTGGTCCCTATTCCATTATTGGCGCAGAGGTGCAAATTGCCGCTGGCACTTGGATAGGCCCGCATGTTGTGATAAAAGGCCCAACACGAATTGGGCGCAATAATAAAATCTATCAATTTGCATCGCTAGGGGAAATTCCCCAAGATAAAAAATATGGGGGAGAGCTAGAAACTCGTTTAGAGATTGGTGATCGCAATGAAATCCGCGAATATTGCTCAATAAACCGAGGTACTGTACAAGGTGACTCTGTCACACGCATTGGAGATGATAACTGGATTATGGCATATTGCCATATTGCCCATGATTGTCAGATAGGCAATCAGACTACTTTTGCCAATGGAGCCTCCTTAGCGGGACATGTACAGATTGATGATTTTGTGACTTTAGGAGGCTTTAGTTTAGTTCATCAATTTTGTGTTATGGGAAAATACAGTTTCTCAGGCGCGAGTTCATTAATTTTTAAAGACGTACCACCCTTTGTAACAGTATGGGGAAATCGTGCTAAGGCTTATGGTATAAATAAAGAAGGTTTAAGGCGGCATGGATTTAGTCGTGATACAATTATGGCATTGCACCAAGCTTATAAAATCATTTATAAAAAGAACCAAACCATAGAACAAGCCATTGAAAATTTGAAGGAACTCCGTGAAGAATTTCCAGAAATCCAGCAATTAATCAAATTTTTGCGGCAATCGAAACGTGGAATTGTTCGGTAGAATGCGTTCTAAAAATACATGATGTTTTGTAAGGGCGGTGAAAATGGTTTCGAGGTTTCACTCTTCAAAAAACTGAAGTCGAGGCGTAACTACTCAGGGCAACCACAAGGGATTGCCCCTACATCAGAATATTTTCGTCACTCTTCATCAGAATATTGTTGTAGGGGCAATCCTTTATGGTTGCCCTGAGTAGTTACACTTGTTTTTTGAATATACAGGATTTATTGTAGGGGCAACCCTTTATGGTTGCCCTGAGTACAAAAGAGCTAACAACTGTCCTATTTCAAGAAAAAAAAACCTCTGAGGTTTCCAAAACCTCAGAGGTTTGACTCCAAACATTTTTCTGAAAGTCTATCTAATGTTCGCCCTTATAAAAAACTATACCTCTTCTTCAGGTATTTCTTCTTCTTCAGCTATTTCTTCAACAACTTCAGGTGAAGTGCTCTCTTCTGGAGCTACAACATCAGGCGGTGTGACTTCAGGGCCTGTTTCAGGCGGAGTAATCTCTTCTGGAGTCGTTTCAGGTGTAGTAGTCTCAGGCTTGGGCTTGGGCTTAGGCTTTGCTGGTTTAGGCTTGTTTGGGTTAGTGATCTCCACTACCTTCTTATCAGGTGCTGAATATCGGCCACCACCGCCAACCTGATTATAAATGAAAAGATAGTAAATCTGAGATTTCGCCTCTTTATGGGTGTAAACCAAATCTTCAAAGTTATCAGCATAAGCGACAACGTGACTGCTTGTATCGACCAACTTGAAGGTCAGGTATTGATTAATGTCATTCAATTTTTGCCAGTTTTTGTTGTCCTTTTCCCGCAACGGTTTCATACCCGGTACCTTCAAGGTATCTTCAAGATCCATCCAGACTTTATATTTGGCATATTCCCAAGTCTTGCCTGCAACCCCCACACTCACCTTATTTTCACCATACTTCAAATCTCCCATGGCTTGGCTGTTGGCATTAAAGGCTTTGAGTTTAAATGTCACACTCTCCCCAGGGGTGCTAGGAGAAACAGAAAGCTGATAGTCACCGGCAGTGAGAATTTTAATAGGCTTTGTAAACAGGCTTGCCCCATGCTTAACTTCCCCTTCAACATCAGTATTTGGACCAGTAAATTTGTAGGTTAAGTCTTGTTTCCCTCCACTGATATCAAAAGACATCACATAACCCATATCAAGGTTAACGTTAGCGACAAAAGGCGTACCCGCGGCGGTTGTAAATCCGTATATTGTACCCGCATTTAATGGAGCACCTGGTGGCACAATAACTTCCTCACCTTTTTTGCCCGTTTGGGTTTCCAGATTGGCGAAAAATAACGGTTGTCGCGTTTCTTTGTCATTACCATTGACATTAATTATCCTGGCAGGAACATCTTTCACTATATGATATTCGTGAAAAACACCAATACCCTTATAAACAACGATACTGCTCATGTCGATGTCAAAACCAAAGGTCTCACGATTAAAGACGTACTTCACCTTGACGGCATCTTCAGATGTGATACCAAGACCATTAAATCGGAAGCCATCAAGTACAATAGCATCACCCTCCACAAGAGAGGGGTTGGTGGTATAAAAATCCACTGTATAGTCTTCAGCGTGAGCCACGCCTACTCCTATGAACAGGAGTCCAAAAAGGATTTTTTTCATAAGCATCTCCAAAGTTAAGTTGTACACATGCGAATTAAGAGTTAAAATAGGAGTTCGAGGTTTAAGTTTTTTGAAGAAAAACTTAAACCTCGAAAACGCTTCAGCTTTGGGCGGACTGACAAAGTTAATGTTGGATACCAAATCACAAAGCTAAAGCATTCGAGGTTTGAGTTTTTCTTCAAAAAACTCAATTCGAGGTTCAAGTTTTTTCGGTAAAAAAACTTGAACCTCGAATCGAATGTACTCCATTTTCAAAAAAAAATTCAACTCTTAATTCGCATTACACGATTTATTGTATAGCAATCCAATTTGATTCACAAACATTTTTTGGATTAATGGTGAATGGTAAGCAATTATTATGCAAATGACCTATATTTTCATAACACATTGTATTATAACAATTTAATATTTAAGTCATGAAATATTTTTTGCATTATGCGTTGCAAATTAAAAATAACTTGCAATTTGCATTTTTAATTATCATTTTTAGAAAAAGCTCTCTTTACCAGAAAAAACTGAATATTGAATCTATTACTGAGTTTTCATCAGATGAGTTTTCATCTATTGAATTTTCATCATCACGATAAAGTACAGTTACTGCTGTTCCTTCCGCAACAATGCTGCCAGACACATTTCTACCATTGCCAGCTAAAGGATCTGATTTTTCCATCGCAACTCCATAAGTACCACTGGGTAGCGAATAAGTATAGTTTTCGCCTGCGTTATAGATTACGATAATCTCTTTCCAATCATCACCACTGGCAGCGGCATTGATATGATTGACAATCACGCCCTTTCTAGGTTGATAAGTTGTTACGTTTTCGTTAATCGCTTCCCAACTGTTCAAGCGAAAGCCAGGATGTGCCCGACGCATGGCGATCACATTTTTGTAGTATTCAAACAGATTCTCATTGTCAAACTTCCACTGCCAGCGGATTTTATTAATCTCATCTGGTGCATTATAACTATTGTGATTCCCCTGTTTATCTCTCATCATTTCCACGCCCCCATGCAGGAATGGAATACCTTGAGAAGTGAGAATGATACCATTAGCAAACTTTTGGATGCGTTCCAAATAATCTGTATTAGCCACCTGATTGTTCAATTGAGCCACTGCCAAAATCTTATCGCGTAACGTTAAGTTATCGTGAGCAGACACATAGTTAATACTTTGCTCTGGATTGGCTGCAAACATCTGTGCCCACAGTTCAATGGGTAGATGAGGAACATTATTGGCGCGAATACTGCCCCGACTGCCAACGGCTATTTGCGATTCATAGCCTTGGTTAAAAATAAAGCCGCCGCCCAAACCATTATCATTTTGCCCTTTGAGGGCTTCACGAAATTTAGGATTAAATACACTGACATGGGCATCAGCTATTCTGGCGATGGTGCCAAGACGCACTCGGTTAGCTTCAAGTGGATCAGCCGTAAAACCGTTCCAAGGTTCACCGTACAATAACAGATTTCGTTCAGGAAATTGTGCATTTAAGTATTTGCCCCATTCACCGACGACGGCATAATCAAAAATACCCAGCAAGTCAAAACGAAAACCATCAATATGATACTCTCGCGCCCAAAATTCTAAGGAATCTCGGATCAGTCGGCTAACCATTGGTACAGAAGCGTTTACGGAATTACCTGTTCCTGATAAATCGGTTTCTGTGAAATATTTTTGACTGATACGACTAAAGGTACTTTCGCCGCCAATCCCAAAAACAGCAGTATGATTATAAACAACGTCCATGATTACACGGATTCCCGCTTTATGAAACGCATTGATCATGGTTTTGAGTTCACGTATCCGTTCAACGTAATCAGTTTGCTGTGAATAACTTTCTTCTGGCACATTGAAATTTTCTGGTTCATAACCCCAATTGTAGCAGTCATCTTGGTTATTAAGATATTTCGCCGAACAGGATGCAAAATCGAAAAAGGGCAATATCTGAACATGAGTGATGCCCAATTCAATCAAATGATCAAGTCCTGTCGCCTTGCCCTGATAAGTTGTACCAGTTTGAACCATCCCCAAATACTTACCCCGTTTGTCAGCATCCACACCAGAATTTTCGTCAATGGTAAAATCGCGGATATGTATTTCATAAATCACGGCATCTTCCCGTTTCAGCAAGGGAGGATGTGGTACCCAACCACCAATGGGTTCAGTTAATGACATATCCATCACAATATTATTGTCAGTCGCGGGCTTAACCATGACTCCGTAAGGATCACGCGCTACTTTACCATTGATAATAAAGTGATAAGGTTTAAGATGATGATAGCCTGATACAGTAACAGCATAAACTTGAGTGTAGCCATTCGCATCGGGTATTTGTTCCATTCGATAAATTTGCCCCTCCAGCCAAAGTTGTATATTGCTGGTATCGGGCGACCAAATAGAGAAAACGGTATTTTCGACACGATAATCTGCGCCAAGTCTTGAGATACTTTGCGTTTGAGTCGGCTTATTCGCCAGTGGAAACATGATCACGGGTTCATTATGATTGCGTTTAAACACGTTCACGTAACCGCATTTTCCAAAATGGTTTTTTGACGAATAAGGTGTATTGGATTGTTTAATATCTCCTTCCCACTGAGTGCCATTAGAAATATAAGACTTCAATTCAAACCAGCCATCAACGGTTTTAGAACAGTCCATTTCGACATCAAGCATCCAATAATTAGGACCATACTTATTCAGAGGCTCTTCACCAAAGCCATGTTCTGCAACCGTTCTTTTTTCTTCTCCCCAATCATCTGGCCATTTATCTATTGTCCAATCTAACGGCGTTCCAGACGTACATTTTTCATCATGCCAGTCCAAATGAGTCTCACCTATTTTCAAAGTGCGAGTGCTTGGGTTCTTCAAATTCAAGTGGCGTATGGGAATAGCACAATTGTCGTTTGAGTCTGAACAATCTCTATTGAGTGCACGATTAGCATAATCGTGATCAATACCACCACGAATGAACATATTTTGTCCAGGAACGGTTTTTCCATAAACCAACATGACTGTACGTTTCCAATCATCATCGTCATTTATAGTCGCCTTGAATTCAATATGTATTGCCGTTACTGTAAAAGGTTCAACCCGTAGATACGCGGTGCCATCCTGATTAACCGTGATGGTTGTTCCTGTACATTGCTTGTTGACAACTTCACTATCCAAGATGTTGCAGTAATTTCCTGCTGGCAAACCTGTTTGAAATATCTGTTCAAGAGGAAATGATTCTTGGTTAATTACTACAAAACCTTTATTATTTCTACTAAAGGCAATTTGCTTGTTACCGTTATCCCACCAGTGATCAAGCCAGGATGTTTGATTAGGTAAATTTTCTTTAGGCATAATGGTTAATGGTTAATGGTGAATGGTTAATGATGAATGGTGAATGGTTAATGGTTAATGATTCAATTCATTTATAATTCTAGGCTAAAGTTTTTTCTTTAAAAAAACGGTAACTACTCAGCCCCCTCGTTCCCAAGCTCCAGCTCTCATCGTTATACATAAGTCAAAAATCGTAAAAGTAGGGTGGGTAGAGTGAAACGCACCATTTTTGGCGGTTCGGTGGGTTTCGCTCTCGCTCTACCCACCCTACGAAAAAACCATTTAAATCAAATACTTAAATACTTATGACTAACGATGAGAGCTGGAGCTTGGGAACGAGGGGTGGGTGAAATTGATTTCAAGGCTGAGTAGTTACAAAAAACTTTAGCCTCGAAACCATTCACCATTAACCATTCACCATTCACCATTCACCATTCACCATTCATAATTAAATGTTTGAGCAATTAGCAAATTTATTAATTTATCAATTAGGCGGTTTATCATCCAATAGCCATTTAGGAGCCGCCCTGCATTTTTTTGTCATGGATACGGCAAAAATTTTTGTTATGCTAGTCATTATTATATATATCATGGGTTTATTTCGCACCCTGCTCAGTCCAGAAAAGGTACGCGAATATATACGAGGGCGTTCTAAAGCACTGGCTCGCATACTGGCTATCATCTTAGGTGCAGTGACTCCGTTTTGCTCTTGCTCCTCTGTACCACTATTTATTGGTTTTGTCGAAGCGGGCATTCCATTAGGAGTCACTTTTTCCTTTCTCATCGCCAGCCCTATGATTAATGAAGTCGCTGTGGTACTTTTAATGGGGATTATGGGGTGGAAATTAACCTTATTATATGTCATGGCTGGTTTAACAGTTGCATATATCGGTGGTGTAATAATAGAACGTTTTCATCCTGAAAGATGGGTTGAAGACTATGTTTGGAAAATTCAAATGGGAGAAATGGCACAACCTGCTGTTGACACATCATTACGTGGGCGACATGAATTTGCTAAAGCTGAAGTTCAAGAAATTGTTGGACGTATTTGGCTATGGGTATTAATTGGTGTCGGTGCTGGTGCCATGTTTCATGGGTATTTTCCAGAAAGTTGGGCTGAAAGTTTAACGGGTAAAGATAATTTTCTAGCCGTACCAATGGCGGTTATTTTAGGAATACCTTTATATTCTAATGCCGTAGGTGTTATTCCTTTAGCCGAAGCGATGCTCATG
Organism: Thiotrichaceae bacterium; assembly: GCA_029939505.1. Classification (GTDB taxonomy): domain Bacteria; phylum Pseudomonadota; class Gammaproteobacteria; order Beggiatoales; family Beggiatoaceae; genus QNES01. Next base: position 16,482 of record JAOZSV010000022.1, read on the forward strand.
AAAGGGGTTGCTATAGGTACAACTTTAGCGTTGATGATGAGCATTGCTGCAATTTCTTTACCTGAATTATTAATTTTGCGTAAAGTGATTCGTTTACCTGGCTTATTGTTATTTGTCTCGGTGTTGACTATTGCAATTATTTTAGTTGGTTGGCTATTTAATGTACTCATTTAAGAGATTTAAGAGAGGAAAGGAAAATATTTATGAAGGATATCAAAGTGTTAGGTTCAGGCTGTGCCAATTGCAAAACCACGTTTGCTCGAATTGAAAAAGCTGCTCAAGAAAAAGGGGTGGAAATTTCTTTAGAAAAGGTTGAAGACATGGCACAGATTATGTCTTATGGAATTATGTCTACCCCCGGCGTGGTGATTGATGGTAAAGTGGTACACGCTGGAGGTATTCCTGATAGAAAAAAAATTGAATTGTGGTTATAACTCAACTATCAAGTTTTTGGTGTATCTTATTAAAATATGGTGGTCGTTTTTTTTATGTAGGGTGGGTAGAGCGATAGCGAAACCCACCATTTTTCAACGGTGCCACTTCGTTCCTACCCACCCTACATTAAGTAAGAGATACCACCAAATTTTGATAGGATACTTTTTGGTGTTGTTTAGCTTTACTACAACGCTCTCTTTTTGGTAACGAATCAGCGGTTAGCCTTGAAATCAATTTCAAGGCTGAGTAGTTACAATTTAATTGAATAGGAAAGAGATCTAATTATTCACAGTTTACATTAGGCTAATGGCATAATACATAATACCTCCAATGAATCCAGAGATTGGCACTGTAATTAACCAAGCAGTTATAATCTTGGTTAGCATTTTTCCTCTAATATACTGCTTTCTTTTAATTTTCGCCAGTTTTTTCATCTCTTTCTTAGAAAACTCTATTTCGCCACTGGTTTTCACCTTCTTTAATCTTTCTTCTTTTTTTGCCATCCGATTTAAAAGTTGCGTTCTTTCATTCTCATCTTCTAAATCAGTCAACTTGTTGTTCCACTTGAGCAGTTTTTTATTGATGGATTTAATATGATGTGCCTTTACCCCTTCAATTTCATCTTTATACTTATAGTAGAGATAGTAGCGTAAATAACCCACTCCAAAAACACCACCAATGGCAATATGTGTAGAACTCACAGGTAGTCCTAATGTTGAGGCAATAATCACAACAACGGCTGAAGACATGGCAACTGACCAAGCTCTTGTTTGATCAAGATCAGTGATTTCACTGCCCACAACTTTAATCAGTTTAGAACCATAAATGGCTAATCCAAGCGCAATGCCTAACGCGCCAACCACCATTACCCAAAGTGGAATAGCCGCGTTTTTAGCAATTTCGCCACTTTGTATGGTGTCATAAATGGCCGAAACGGGGCCAATCGCATTGGCGACATCATTAGCACCATGTGCAAAACATAAAAGTGCAGCCGCAAAAATAAGGGGAATGTTGAAAAGTTGGTTAATATCAGCTTTCTCATTAGATAGCCGTTGAGAGGCTTTAAGAATAAGCGGTTTTATAATCAGATAAGTGACTATGCTAGATATGGCACCTATGAGCAAGGCGGTTGTGAAATCAAGTTTCACTATTTTTTTAAAGCCTTTAAGTGCTAAATAAGTGATAAAAGCAAAACTCATTATGGCAATTAAAAATGGCACCACCTTTTTGGCGGATTCAAGCGTATCTTCTTTATGAAAGATTCTGTCTTGAATGATATAGAGAAATAGGGCGGCAACAATTCCACCTAAAACGGGAGAAATGATCCAACTGGCTGCAATTTTTGCCATTATTGCCCAGTTCACAATGTCCCAACTACCTGATGCAAGACTGGCACCTATAATACCACCTACAATAGAATGTGTCGTCGAAACGGGGAATCCCACGGCGGTGGCTATATTGAGCCATAACGCGCCACCTAAAAGCGCGGCTAACATGATCGAAATAAAAACATTGGAATCAGTGATCAAGTTAGGATCAATAATGCCTTTGTTAATAGTGCTAACCACATCTCCTCCAGCAATTAATGCACCACTGGCTTCAAAAAAGGCGGCAATGATAATAGCACCTGTCAATGTGAGTGCCTTAGAGCCCACCGCAGGACCAACATTGTTGGCAACATCATTCGCACCAATGTTCAAAGCCATATAGCCGCCAACCATGGTGACAAATGCTAGGAATAGCATACCTTGAGTATCAATCAAGGTGTATAACATCACTGTAATTAGGAACAGTATTGCGAGACCCAGTTTGTAAAATTCGTTGCTCATTTTACTTTTTTTGCTTTGAATATTGATTTTATTCGTCATTTCTTCGCTAATCTCCTAAAAAATTGTCCTATACAAAGCTAAAGCGTTGGACTCCAATTGTACTCTTTTTGAGCAAACACTAGTGTTGGAAGGCGGAAATTCCCAGACCATTTTAAAGGCAAAGAAATCCGATTTTTTGAAAAAATCGGATTTCTCAATGGTCTGAAGATTTCCGCCTAGTATCTGCAAGGGCAGCTGTTATTATCATCAATTAATCTCGTTTTAAACTCCAACCGTAAAAGGATTGATTAATGGATGTTACGCAAAGCGATTCTATTTTAGAAATCCGATTTTTTGAAAGGATTTCTTAAACATCTTGGAAACATAGTGCGTAACATCAGTGATTAATGGATTGATCAAATTATATCATAAGTACATTCGAGGCTAAAGTTTTTCTTCAAAAAACGTAACTACTCAGCCTTGAAATCAATATACGGTTTAAGGTGATTTGATGATAACAAGCTGAAGCGTTTGATTAAAAATATTTTTAAAAATCAATCACTTGTCGTAGTTGAACCGCTAACCAAGGACACGCAAAACTGAGCCAAATACCCTCTTTGAATAGCATAAAACTCAATGGGATCAGTGCGATTATCAAAAAAGCAGAATAGAGTGCTCCCCATAATTTGCCGTATTTGATGAGTAGAAAACTGGTTAGTACAATCAGTATTGTGGCAAATAATAATATCCACCAATTGGAAGGGGGATGCAAGATTCCGTATTGTAGCAATGATTGGATGCTATTGACTAAGACGAGCATTCCGGGCATCCAGCCTAACGGTGTTGCGTGCCAATCTCGCCCTTCTATATAACTGCCGCATAAGATGGTGATGCTGTCACGCAAAGGTTCGTCGCTGGCTCCTTTCTTCAGAATTTTGTTGGCAGACATGATGGTGAGTAAATCACGCCCGCCGGAGACAGAGGGTCGTGTTTCGCCCCCGCTTAAATACCAAGGAATAGTATAAAGAATACGGCGGCTGAGGCGTGTCGGGTGCAAGTCAAATACTAAATCTTTAGAAACTTGAAATTCTGTCGGTTTATGCTGTAACGCTTCGCTTGTCCATTTTTTGGGACTTTGCTGACAGTTGGGCAGAAAATAACTCAAGTGGTGGCGCAACCGGCACGCGCTAGGGAGTGTATTGGGTTCCTCTTCTTCAACCAATAGTGCCGCTGTTAATAAGGGCATAGAGGGAATGATATCGGGGACATTTTGGGTGCAAGTCGTTGTCCATAAGTCCCAACGGCGCAATAGGCGATCATGTTCTCGTTCATATTCTGTGGTGGCCCAATAAATATGGGGGGAACGCATGACAATCTGATCTAAAAAAGTCGGGCGTTGTGCCAGATAATAGGGGGGCGTTTTTGGATCAAATGGTCTCATTCCCTTTGGTAAACGAAAAGTTCGTGCCAACAAAATCGCCGGGCAATCCGATTCGCTACAATGTGTTTTTTCATATTGAGCCAAATAGTGCTGGAGGGCTAAATCATCGGGGTGTAAGCCCTCTTCTTGATGTGGTTGTTTGTCGATAGCAATATCCACAATAATCAATTTTGGCTGACCTTTAATTGCAAATTCTAATAATTTCAACAACTTATCGCGTGGTGTAAAAAAAGGTTCTCCCCAAGCTTGATAAGTGTCTTCATCAATATCCAATATGACAAAGGGCGGTGTATTTTCTTTAACCAAATCACCGCGATAAAGCGTCATCATCCAATCAAGACTTAAATCCTCAATTTCCGCCACCCATTGCCCATGACGTAATCCAATCAATAGCAATGTAATTAACACGCCAAAAACGACGTTTTTATAAAATGGCGATAATCGTTGCCATAGTTTCTTGATAGAAGAAAAGAAAGGGGAAAATGGCCGAAAAATCCACCCTAATCCGTTAGCGATTTTTTTTAATAATGGTCGTGAAATCAGCCGCTTGAGTAATTTTTTCATGTTTTGAACCTTTTAGAATTTAATGGAGTCCAACGCGATGGAGTCCAACGCTTTAGCTTTGGAAAGGACTCCAGAGTCAGAAACCAAGTTTCTTCAAGAAACTTGGTTTCTCAGAATTTAAAGCAGGTTATAAATCGGCTCTGATATAGTTTGGACAATTAACCAATAGCAAATCCAGTATATTGCCTTTTATAGGGCGCGTGAAAAGCCAATACGATGTCTTCTTTGGGAACACCTAATGCCACGAATTCATTTGCCATTCCGATTTCCGTACCATCATGCTGAATCCATATCTTGTCGTTTTTGAGATCGATATGCAATACGCACCCATAAGTACGTCGATTATTACGCCAACCGACATGAACTAATTGATAATGATCATGTTTTTCATCAGTGATGATTTGTGTTTCAACATCATCATTAGATGAAAAATGTCTATATTTTTCAAGGAGCTTCTGAACGTGAACTCGGTATTTTTCTATGGTTTCCATTTTACAATGATCTGTTTTTCAATGTCATAGATAATTAAATTGAGTTGATAGTCTTCAATAGCCGTTTGGACAAATTTGAGCGTAAAAAAACTGTCAAAAGTATCCATTGGTACTGCCAAATAAAGACTCCGTTTTGGTTCTGTGTTTTTTAAAGCGAGACGATAATTCATAAATTGCCCCACTGCCAAGTGGAAATCATAAATAGTGGAGGCACCGGAAAAACTTTTAATCTCAACTGCAATTTTCCGTTTCGCCTTTTCAGCTGCAATAATTTTTTCGGCTCCTAAATCAATGTACATTTCGACTCCGCCCACTCTTATAGAGAGCGGATCATCAGTAATTGTCCAGCCTTCCTTAATTAAGGATTCCTTAACAGTATCATGGAAAATGTCTTTTGCTGGCATTGGTTTTAATTCCCCTTTATTAACGCTTTCCGCAATTCCCGCGCAGGGCCATAATTATTAGCAATATCAAAGACTTGTTGATAGTCTTCAAATGACCATTTGATACGATCTTGTTTTGCCAGCCATCCCGCTTGTAAGGTGCGACGCATTTTTTCAGGTAGAGTATTGTCTTTCAACGGTTTGGGGTAATCGGGGAGTTTTGTTACTGCTTCAAATTCTAATTCCGTCGGCGGTTTGGCCTGATTGGCAGTGATGATGATCCAATTGGCTTGGTTCATATCGTATTCGTCTTTCATTTCAAAATGATTCATAAGTTTTTCTCTGGCATTGACGTGAATTGTGACAATTGAACCGTTAAAACTTCAATTTGTTTTATCATAATATCATCACAGCTAATTGCACATTCAAGTAATTCTTTAGTAATGCTATTAGGAAGTATGGCAAGCGTTCTGATTTCTCCAGAAAAATGTTTTGCAAGTAATTTAGCGGCGGTTAATTCAAAAAATTCATCAAGCCCAATCCAAGTATCCTTTTCTAAACAACATGAATTTTGAGGTAGAAAAAAATTAGGATACCGATTTTGGGTTTGACAACCCTGCTCTAAACCTTTGCAAGTCTCTTTAGAGGTTGTCTTAACAACAACATAGTACCCGACACTGCCATCATTTAGAACCACTAAAATTTTTTTACCCATATTGCCATCAGAAAATCTAAACTGATCGTCAACCAATAATGTACCTGCTTTCATAAATAATGACTCACTATTTCTTGATGTGCTTCGCTAAGTTCTCTGATGACTTCTTTTTCCGCAGAAGTTAATACATATTCATAAGGTATAAGATGTTGTTGTTTGCCTTCCTGAATATAGACCCGTTGCCAAGGTTTATGTTCTAAATGAGTTGCTTCGATTATTTCTTCGGCAGAAGTATCGTGATATTGATTCGCCAGATGTTCCATTAAACGAAGTTCACGTTGACTAAAATAACATTTATCAAATTTTGCAATGGGTTTAATATAAATCATTAAGCCATTTTTGATTGGAATGGATTCAAATTGGATGCGACTGAGCATATCAGGTGCGGGCAGATCAAACTCTGCGTATAAATCCACTGGTACTGGACCCAAGGGCCAAGCATAGTAATTTAAACCCGTCACACTACGTCCAATTTGCTTATAATGCTCAAAATCTAGGAAATACATTAATTTAAATAACTTGACTTTGCCACATTTTTGAGTATTTTGAGCAAAATAAACCATGGCATTAATCAACTTTTCACGCTGATGATTTATTAGCAAACCGTGATGATGATGTTTAAGCATTTTATTAACCTCAAGTTTGCAGGACGAAGCGGAGTTTGCCACTTCGTCCGAAACATTTTAATGTACTAACGCTTTCCGCAATTCCCGTGCAGGGCCATAATTATTAGCCAGGGCGAACACACAAATCATCAAAGATTTAATGCCTTATTCGTTTCCCCACCATTTGCTGTACTCAGGAGAGATTAATCATGACTCTTTTAACCAATGGTTCGGACCGTTTTTAAAAATTAGGGACGCTTATAATTATAACTTATTGAAATTTAAGCACTTTATAAGTTAAAATGAAAAATATAAAATGCGGTAATAACAACAAGTGACAAAAACGGTCCGAACTATTGTTAACGAGAATAAAAAGAAAAATTCTCATTCAATTCATCATAATACCCCGGTGATTGCTTTCCACCAGTGTTATTAACGACTTCTTTACGCACTTTTCTGAGTACCTTATTAATGGACATATGAGGTTTTTGCATCCAGTTCATCAGAGAGACAACATAAAGGCTATTGCGCCCTCTCCCAACCATCGCAATGCGACCTGGGCTGGCAACATAAGCAATCAATGAACCCGAAGTGGTTTTCATTGGACTTAAACCCGGCAGTATCATTTCGTCTTTAAATAAATTCTTGATAAAGGTAGGCGCACGACGACAGGCATCTAAAATAAACAGATTAACCCGATTACCAGCGGATTCCATCGTGGTTTGGATATAATTGGCAGCCACTGTTTTATAACGCAATTGTTTTGGGTTTTTCAATAAATCTGCCCCATCCACAGGGATCAGATAATTGGTTCCCTGATATTGCACGCCATGTCCTGAGAAATAGAATAAACCCACGCCAGGATTTTGACGTAATTTTTCATCAAATTCCAGAATCGCTTCTCCCATCTCGGCATAGTTTAGATTATGTTTTTCAATCACCTCAAAATGGAGATTTCTTAAAACAGCCGCTAAATCTGTGGCATCATTCACCGGATTTATTAAAGGCACGTCGTCTTGATAAGCGGCGTTGCCAATGATTAAGGCAGTACGTTTTTTGGGCTGTGTTTCTCGCGTTTTTTGAGCGATTTGCGTCTTTTCTTGATTAGCCAGAGTAATAGCACGCTCGGCCTCTCCGATTTGCAAAGCCAGTTGAAGAATATCAGGGCGGTGGTAGAAGGATTTATGATTGTCGTATTTCTCAATTCCAGCTACTTGTTTACCAACACGAACATTAATATATTGTTCACCATTTGGCGAAGCGACATAGTAACCTTGTTTGGGCATAATGGCAACGCTTTCACCATCCTTAAAACCAACCATTTGGATAATTTCTTCTTGGATAATTTCTTCATCTTTTTCAAGATTCCATAAACGTATGGTATCCTTACTTCCCGATAAAGCGATTTGGCCATCTGGGGAAAAAGCGACGGAATTAACAGCCGATTTATGTCCTTCTAATATTTTGAGGACGCGCCCCGTCGATAAATCCCACCATTTTACCGTTTTATCCTCACTACCCGACAAGACGGTTTGGCCATCGGGGGAAAACGCGACGGATTTAACAGAAGAAAAGGGTTTAAGTAAAGAGGGATGTTCTTTTAATGTTTTGACGACGCTCCCCGTCAATAAATTCCACAATTTCACCGTACCCTTACTGCCCGACAAGGCGGTTTGGCCATCGGGGGAAAACGCGACGGATTTAACATTCTTGGAATGTCCTTTTAATGTTTTGAGAACGTCCCCCGTCGATAATTTCCACAATTTCACCGTTTTATCATCACTGCCCGACAAAGCGGTTTGGCCATCGGGGGAAAACGCGACGGAATTAACCCTCTTGGAATGTCCTTCTAATGTTTTATTGAGGCCCCCTTTCGATAAATCCCACCATTTCACCGTGTTATCATCACTGCCCGACAAGGCTTCTTTTCCATTGGGAGAAAACGCAACGGAATTAACAGAAGAGGTATGTCCTTTTAATGTTTTAATGACGCGCCCCCTCAATAAAAAATCCCACCATAAATAACTCCACCATTTCACTGTCGATAAATTCCACAATTTCACCGTTTTATCATCACTGCCCGACAAGGCGGTTTGGCCATCAGGGGAAAACGCAAGGGAATTAATCATATTGGAATGTCCTTTTAATGTTTTGAGGATGCGCCCCGTCGATAAATCCCACCATTTTACCGTTTTATCCATTTTATCCATTTTATCTGTTTTATCCGTTTTATCCTCACTGCCCGACAAGGCGGTTTTGCCATCAGGGGAAAACGCGACAGATTTTAATTTGACAACTGAGGAATCTTCTTCTAATGAGAAATGTCCTTCTAATGTTTTGATTTTTATGATGCGCCCCGTCGATAAATCCCACGTTTTCACCATTTTATCCTCAAAATAACTCAATAATGCGGTTTGGCCATTGGGAGAAAACGCGACGGAATTAACCCAATTGGAATGCTGTTTTAATGTTTTTATGACGCGCCCTGTCGATAAATTCCACAATTTCATTGTGTTATCCTCACTGCCCGACAAGGCGGTTTTGCCATCGGGAGAAAACGCCACTGAATTAACAGAATCGGAATGTCCTTCTAATGTTTTAATGACGCGCCCCGTCCATAAATATTTCAACTTTAAATAATCCCACCATTTAACCGGCGATAAATCCCACCATTTAACCGTGTTATCCTTACTGCCCGACAAGGCGGTTTTGCCATCGGGGGAAAACGCGACGGAATTAATAGAAGAGGTATGTCCTTTTAATGTTTTGAGGACGCGCCCCGTCGATAAATCCCACAATATCACCGTATCATAAAAACCCGACAAAGCGGTTTTGCCATCAGGGGAAAACGCGACGGATTTGTTATTCGTATTAGAGAAATGTCCGTATGCCTTGAGGACGCGCCCCGTCGATAAATCCCACCATTTCACCGTATCATTACTGTTCGACAAGGCGGTTTTGCCATCAGGGGAAAGCGCGACAAAATTAACATCATCGACATGTTCTTTTAATGTTTTGAGGACGCGCCCTCTTGATAAATTCCACCATTTCACCGTACCATAACTGCCCGACAAGGCGGTTTTGCCATCGGGGGAAAACGCGACGAAATTAACCTCATCGGAATCGGAAGGTTTCACTTGCACAAATACCTCATCCACTTCTTGTGGAGAAACGGATGGTAAAGTAGTCGTAGAGGCTTGTGATGGTTGCATTAATAACCAATTCACCACGACACAGATTAGCAATGTTAGGCTGATTTTTATCATTTTCTTTAACATATTTTCCTCATTATTTTGAACAGGATTGATTAAAAGATTAACAGGATGAAAAAACATGAGTATTCTTCATACTCGCTTGCTTTAATAGGAACATAAAAAATAATGATACTCTTTTAAATTAATCCTGTCAATCCATTAATCCGTTCGAGGCGAAAGTTTTTTGAAGAAAAACTTTCGCCTCGAATCCTGTTCAAAAGTGTTTGATTTGCGAAGGTATTAAAAATAACCTATAAAATAGTACAGCGGATTGCCGGAATAAACGGATTTTTTCAATTCAGAGTATATTATATACAATGTCGTTATTGTTTTTTTTGTAACGACAACGCTTGCTATTAATTGAACTCAACTTCCAATTCTTTTATATTTCTTTAATGTTCAGGATACTAATTAAGTCTTTGTAAAACTCGTTAGCCTTGAAATAAATTTCAAGGCTAAAAGCTAAAATCGGCTCAAGCCGACTACTACTAATTTAACTTCTTTTAGTCCGCTTTAGCTGACTTGAGCTTTTAGCCTTGAAATTTATTTCAAGGCTAACGAGAAAAATAAAAATCTTCATTCAATTCATCATAATACCCTGGTGACTGCTTTCCATCAGTGTTATTAACGACTTCATTACGCACGCCTCTGAGTACCTGATTAATGGACAGATTAGGTTTTTGTATCCAGTTCATTAGAGATGAAACATAAGGGCTATTGCGCCCTATCCCAACCATCGCAACGCCACCGGGGCTGGCGGCATAAGCAATCAATGAACCCGAAGTGTTTTTCATAGAACCTAAGCCCGGCAATGTCATTTCGCTTTTAAATAAACTCTTGATAAAAGTAAGTGTTTTTTTACGACAGGCATCTAAAATAAACAGATTAATACGTTTACCGGCTGTTTTCATCGTGGTTTGAACATCATTCACTATTTGGCGAAGCGACATAGTAACCTTGTTTAGGCATAATGGCCACTTCACCATCCTTAAAACCATGCATTTGGATAATTTCTTCACCCGTTTCAAGATTCCATAAGCGTGTACAGTGACTATCGCCAGACAAGGCGGTTTTGCTATCAGGGGAAAATGCGACGGAATAAACCGTAGAGGAATGTCCTTTTAATATTTTGATGACGCGCCCAGTCGATAAATCCCACCATTTCACCGTGTGATCACTTCCCGACAAGGCGGTTCTGCCATCAGGGGAAAATGCGACAGATTCTATATTGGAATACACTTCTAATGTTTTGATAACGCGCCCCGTCGATAAATTCCACAATTTCAGCGTTTTATCATTACTTCCAGACAAGGCGGTTTTGCCATCAGGGGAAAACGCGACGGATTTAATCTCAGAGGAATGCCTTATCTGCACTTCTTCCACCTCTGGCGGGGTAAGGGGTAACAAATAAGCGAGTGAGGGTTGCATTATTAATAACCAACTCACCGCTATACCAATTAGCAATGCCATTAGGCTGAAGATTGTAATTTTCTTTGACATGTATGTTCTCCTATAGCACAGCGAATGACGTGGATAAACGAATTAAGCACATCATCTCCTAGTACAGCGGATTGGCGGAATAAACGGATTTTTTCAATTCAAAGCATTCTAAGAATATGAGTGACTCCCAATCGGTTTTTTATCAATCCGTCTAAGTACCTGTGCATAAATAATCGGATAATTAGAATTCGAGGCGAAAGCTTCTTTAAAAAAACTTTAACCTCGAATCCTGTTCAATAATTTTAAGAGGTCTTCATTGCTGTTGAATTCGCTCTTTAAGTTCTAATAAATCCTGATGTTGACTCAGTTCTAAATGAGCAGTTGCCCAAGCGCAAAATTTATCCAAAGAAATTGAATTTGGCTTTTCTTTCTGCATGGCTTTTTTCAAGTCTTTACCATGAAACCACACGAGGTACTTTTTTTGCGCCCAAAATTCAGTCTCTTGGAAATTTTCTTGATAGGCGTTCATCAGTTTTTCAAACTCATCAAAGTTCACGCCTTTCATTGAGTCCGTGAAGTTTTCAATCAACTTGTTAGCTTCTTTCTTACAATCATCCATCTTGAGTGAAGGGGGCAAATGCCCACTGCCTTTTGTCCAAGTGGTTTCGACTTGTGGCCATCGTTTACCCGGTTTTAAAGTCGCTAAAGCCCATCGAACTGTTTGATAATCATTAATGTTTTCAGCACTCTGTTTTATCCACGTCTCAATATTCTGAATACTAGGGGATTCGCCATGTTTCCATTTTGGTCCCAGGGCCATTTCATTCCAGTAATCATGAATTAGCGTTGCATCCAATAAATAATTTTCAATACAAGCACGGTGGCTAAACAAAACCGGCTTGGTAGGAAATGGCATAATTAACTTAATCTCTGACGGTGGCTCCGCGTCAAAATCTCGATCCCGAAATGCCAGATAGGATGGTTTTTGATTCACATAAGAAGAAAGTCGCCCCTGAATAAAAGCCCCCAATCCATATTTACCACCAGCAGGAATGACGATATTTGGATTACCAACTAAACGGGCTAAAATGGCATAATCAAGACTATCAGGTTTACCCTCACAAAACAACAATTTTGTGCTTAGACTTATCACACTCACAATTTAGTCCTCCAAACGGATAATGGATTCATAAGGAGAATCATCAGGTAAAATCTGCTCAATATAATCAGAATGCGTGCTAATAATAAATTGATTATTTTGACCCATTTTGGGCAGGGCGCGGAGAAGGGCTTGTTGCATTGGTGGATGCAGATGTAGTTCAATTTCATCAATTAGGATGACAGAATGATGAATATTCCAATTCACAAAATCGAATAAAATCGGAAAAATCGCCTTTTCACCGCCCGACATTTCTGAAATTTCATACTGATGCAAACCATCGTTAAAATAAAACCAAGGTTCACTCAATATGTCATCAATATCAGGACGCAACAACGTTCCTTCAAAACGACGCTCAGGGAAAACGGTTTGATAGGCTTTTTGCAGTTCGACAAATAAATCCTTTTTTCGACTAAGTGCTTTAAATCTTCCCATTGATAGCTGTTGATGAAATAGGGCAAATTTGGACAGGCGATCACGCAGTAATTCCTCAGATATGTTAATGGTTTTGCCGTTATGCTCCGAGGTTAAACTGGTAGCGGTTCGTTGTTCGGTGTACCAAAAAACGGTTCCCACCTGCTCGAATAGTTTATAACCTTCAGGATGCGTTTTAACGATTTGTTTTGCATAGTCTCGCCCTTTAAACTGAGACAATGTCTCTGGTGTATTTGCATGGACTTTGTCATTTTGGAGTGTCAAGTTTACAAACCTGTTATCGGAAGGCGGACTTAAATGACTAACTAACTGATTTTTATGGTAAAAATATTTTGTAGCGGTGATTTCTGCCGCTGAAAACTCTACCTCCATTTTTATCGAAGTAGGCAGCTGCCAATTGTTGTTAGCCAATTCCAAATCAAATCCGGGCCAATTTAAATCATTCAATTTTTTTAAGCGTCCCGTTGCATTGCCCAAGACGGCGGCGATGGCTTGCAGAATGCTGGTTTTTCCTGAGCCATTATTTCCGACTAAAACAATCAAGTTTTTAGCCAAACCTGTTTCATGATCAGTAAAATCAAGCAATTGTTCACGAAATCGTTTGAAATTTTTTAGGTGTAGTGATTGAACTTTCATTTGAGTTTTTTATTGCGTCTAATATCCTCATAATTGGAAAATTGTCCCGCTTGCACTCGTTGCCGAGATTGTTCTATCGCATTGACTAAACCAGGTATCGTTAATAATTCTTCTGTCGCTTTTTTTTTCATACGCTTTGAGGTGAACCACTAATGCTTCCCAAACGGGCAATTCAAGTTGGGCAGTTTTCTTATTGCCTTTCGTCTCTACCACAAATTGACCATTTTGCCATATTTCTGTCGAAGTCATCTTTATCTTTATTAGAAATGAAACTCAAGTGCCAACGGCGTTGGCACCAGAAAAATAGTACAGCGGATTGGCTGAATAAACGGATTTTTTCAATTCAAAGCATTCTAAGAATCTGAGTGACTCCCAATCGGTTTTTTATCAATCCGTCTACTCTGTTAATCCGTTCTACTAAACTGAAACAAAATTCGTTTATCCCCGTCATTCGTTGTACTCATTGGCGAAGGTATTCAACTTCACTTCAAAGCTGACGGTTTTTCTTGTACAACGGGAATGCAGTAACTGATAATCGCTTTCCCTTCGAGAGTTTCTTCTTCTGTCCTCGCTTGCGGTTTGAGGCGGTGATCAAACACAATGTAGTAGCCCTCTTGAACTTTTTCTAATTTGAGATATTTTGCCAGTTGACGTTTGCCGGCTTGATAACGTTTGTTGCCTTCCCAAATTTTAGTTTCAACAATATACTTCACTTGTTGATGTAAAATAATTAAATCCATTCGTCCACGCCCACTCCTGACTTCGAGATACATAAACCCATGTATTTGTCGTACAAAAGCATCAAGATAACTAAATAACAGGTACTGTCCAATAAATTCTTTAGGTGTATCGGGCACTTGAAGAATTCGATAACCGGCACGGGCAATAAAATCATTGAAGTTAGCCAGCAGTAAACGCATGTTGATCCGTTCATTTGATGTTAAGTAATCCACAAAATCGGTATCGTCTGAAAAATAGTCATCTTCTAAACCATTAAACAGCGGTTGGAAAGTTCGCATGATCCGATAATGGTAAATCGGATTCATTATCTGGCAATTTCCATCAGAATCGTGAGCAATCACCCCGTAAGTAAAGAGTTCACTGATAATCTCATTATCCAAATTAAATGGCATCGGTTGTTCTTTCAGGGCGATTCGCATCAACGCGATTTCAAAGCGCGGATTTTGACGAATATTAGTTGTTAAATGTGAAATATTCACATTGCGTTCAATCAATATCTGTTTATGGGCTGTTTCAAAATGAGAAAGGGTAATGGTTTGTTCAAGTCCTATTTTCATTTCTTCTGTCAATATCTGCGCCAACCGATTAACAAGAAACGGTTGGCCGGCGGTTTGCTTGTGAATATTCTCAATCACTTCTGGTGCAAACACTTGCCCAACTTCGTCTGTGTATTGAGTCAAGAGTTTTTGCACTTGTGAGAGCGTGAAGTTGGACAGTGCAAATTCATCTTGGATGTTAAAGGGCGAGATTGAACGATCATAGTTCAGTTGGGTAATGCTTTTAACACCGATAATGCCAATACTGTATGGGCAGCAGTTGGGTTCTTCTGAGAGATAAATCTCTCGCAAAACATGTAGAAAATCACTGACAACCGAGTCTGGAATCCCATCAAATTCATCAATGATGATGGTAAGGCGGTAATTTTTGAGATAGCGGCCCAGTTGTTCAAAAAAACGCTTCATTTCAATATGGGAAGTGATTGAATAACTTTCCAAAAATTGGCATAAGGCTTCATTTTGCAACTGACGAAAAAGAGTCGCTTCTTCGATTTTTTTACGAAGTTCATCTTTTAGACAAGTATAGAATTCACCCGGCGAAATGTTTTTGTATATCTCGAAACTCAGCTTAATTGGCAAATAGGTTTCATCTAACGTGCCTAACGCCCAGCGAAAAAAAGTAGTTTTCCCGGTTTGGCGCGGCGCGAAGATGACAATATACCGCCCCTCGGTGATGCGCCTTTTTAAATCTTTGATTTCTTCGGTGCGCGGTACCACATAGTTGCGGGCTGGATCGACAGGTCCACGAGTTTCAAAGGTGCGTGTTCGAGTTTCCATATTTTCTCCTAAAGTTTGAATCGGATTAGATTAAAAAGATTAACAAGATTAAAAACGATGAGTATCCTTTATACCTGATAAAATTCTGAGAATAAATCCTGTTAATCCTACATCCGTGTAATCTTGTTCAAACATCATTAGCATAAAAATCTATAATAGTTTGAAGTACACCAAGAATCTGCGGAATATTATCAAGAAAATACTTTTTCGCATCAATCAGAATGGTTTGGTTTTCAAGTTTCAGGAATTGCCACACTTCACCATTCGTTACACAGCCAAAAATGGTTTCAATCGGTTGGTTTTCGGATTGATTAAAAATCCTGGCACCCATCATTTGTGCCGCGCATTGCCCCATATTGTTTTCGACAATATTTTGCTTGGCTTCGACGAGGGCAAATATAGGTGCTTGAATTGTATAGGTTTTCACTGCTCTGCTGATAATAAAATCACATTCTCCATTCAAGCCCTTATCCGCATCGACATCTAAAGTCTCACCCGAAAATATCGTAAAAGTACGCTGATTTTTTTCCATCATTTCCAACAAAATGGGGGCAATAATCATTTCTGATCGGGCTTTTTCACTTTTGAGTGGAAGACAAGCGCCTTTTTCCAACGTTTGTTGTAACCAATCGCTGATTTCAATATTTTTAACGCTGGGAAAAAGGTTTTGCACCGTTTCTTGTAATTGGAATGCTTTCTCTACCGTTTTAAGGGTGAAATTGCTGTAAGACATTTTTTGAGTTCCTTATGATATTTAAAAATACGATGCTTTGATAACACTTTCCAAGTTGATTTTAAAATTTTGAAAGATTGGCATATCCATTTTATCAGGTTCACATTGTTCATCAACAATTTTTATGAGTGTTTCCATAGTTGGTTTTTCGCCAATCTTTTTTTGGATGATTTTCTTGGGGTGTTCATCACTCACCTCATTGCCAGCTAAATTTTCTAATTTTTTACAATGTTGATGCCTTCCTAAACAGCACAATATCCATGCTTCGCTGGTTGGTTTAGGTACCATTGCTACCCCATTTTTAAAACCGCTATCAATAAATCCTTGTAAAATAGAATTAACCCGTTCTTGCCAATCTGGTGATATGCCACTTTTAGTACAGTCAGCATCACGAAAGAAAATAGCAATATCATATTGTTTTTCAATGGCTATTTTTCCTAAAGCATAAGCATTTTTATAAAAAATAGCGGTTTTTTTACCACTTTTTTTGCTGGGAAATTTGCGGGTTTTCAGCTTTTTTTTTCTTGAATCAGTTGGCTTTTGGCAATCAATCCAAAATAAGCCTTTTGATTTTGAGTATTTTGAAGAATTTGTTCAATCAGATAAATCATGGGTCCTTTTTTAATATCCGATAAATCAGAATAGGGATAATTGAGTTCTCCCATATCCGTCTTCCTTTAGTGCATATGTCGCAGGAAGAATCACTACGCTTGCTGATGCAAGAATCTCGTGATGGACTTTTAAAAAAATTGGGTAAGCACTAGTACATTGTTAATTTTAATTTGTCTGCTGATAAAAAAAGACCTGACAGGTTTTGGAAACCTGTCAGGTATGATTCATCTGGAATTTATTTCATGCACATTCCTTAGAAACAACTTTAACGAAATCTGTTATTCTGTTAAAAACTCTCTATCATTCCACTACCTGCCCCTACTGTTCCAATGAAATGCCCAAGCGTTTAAACAACTGGTAATCATGCTCAACCCCAGGATTATCCGTCGTTAACAGTTTTTCGCCAAAAAAAACAGAATTAGCCCCAGCAAAAAAACATAATGCTTGTAATTCATCACTCATTTCAGTTCGTCCAGCAGATAAACGTATATGAGAAGCTGGCATTAAAATACGTGCCGTTCCAATGCAGCGCACTATATCAAACGGATCAGGTTTTGACGCATTTTCTAAAGGGGTTCCTGCCACCGGAATCAACTGATTCATTGGAACACTATCCGGGTGTTCCGGTAAATTAGCTAATTGGTGCAGAAGGGCAGCGCGATCAGCCATACTTTCACCTAGTCCAA
Source organism: Thiotrichaceae bacterium (assembly GCA_029939505.1). GTDB lineage: Bacteria > Pseudomonadota > Gammaproteobacteria > Beggiatoales > Beggiatoaceae > QNES01. The sequence goes on from JAOZSV010000022.1 coordinate 33,954, forward strand.
TAATACCGCCACAACACACCTTTAAATGAGCATTACGCACATTAGCAAGTGTATCAAGACGATCCTGATAAGTATGCGTGCTAACAATTTTCTCATAATAGGCGGCTGAAGTATCCAGATTATGGTTATAATAATCCAACCCCGCCGCCTTTAATTGTTCCGCTTGTTCACGATCAAGCATCCCCAAAGTCAGACAGGTTTCTAAGCCAAGGGCTTTAACGGCTTTTATGATTTCCAAGATTTTTGGAAAATCTTTCCGTTTTGGGCTTCGCCATGCCGCGCCCATACAAAAGCGTGTTGCGCCCTTCGCTTTAGCCTCTTTTGCCTCGGAAACAATGGCTTCCAATTCCATTAAAGGTTGAGGTTGAAGGGCAGAATTAGAATGTACACTTTGTGAACAGTAACTACAATCTTCTGAACACGCGCCCGTTTTAATATTTAACAAGCTACTTAATTGCACTTGATTCGTTTTAAAATAAACACGATGAATCTCTTGTGCTGAAAAAATTAAATCAAAAAGTGGACGATTCAGTAATTCAATCACCTCATCAAGAAGCCAATCGGAACGTTTTAATAAACCGTTATTCATCATTTTTTAAATTTAAGAAGTCAATGTCGCAGATAAATACTCGCGATTAAGACGAGCAATATGATCTAATGAGATATTTTTTGGACATTCAAAAGAACAGGCACCCGTGTTAGTACATGCACCAAAACCCTCTTTATCCATTTGGGCAACCATTCTTTCAACCCTTAATTTTTTTTCCATCTGCCCTTGTGGTAATAGGGCAAAATGTGACACTTTAGCGGCAACAAAAAGCATGGCAGACGCATTTTTACAAACCGCAACGCAAGCGCCGCAACCAATACAATCCGCCGCATCAAAAGCCTCTTTCACCTTTTCATTAGAAATCGGAATGACATTCGCATCAGGTGCGGAACCCGTATTGACAGAAATATAACCGCCTGCTTGAATGATTCTATCAAAAGCGGAGCGATCGACGATTAAATCTTTAATCACTGGAAAGGGTTTCGCTCGCCAAGGTTCGATATAAATCGTCTCTCCCTCTTTGAAAGAACGCATATGCAATTGGCAAGCAGTCACACTTTGTTCTGTGCCGTGTGCTCTGCCGTTAATATATAAACTACACATTCCACATATTCCCTCACGACAATCGTGATCAAAAGCCACAGGCTCCTCGCCTTTCTTTAACAACTTTTCGTTTAAAATATCCAGCATTTCAAGGAAAGATAATTCTGGGATAATATCTGTCAGCGTATAATCTTTCAGCTCGCCGGGAGTATTTCTATTTTTTTGTCGCCAAATTTTAAGATGTATTTTCATCTATCTCTCAGAATTTAGAAAATGATAACCTCATAAAGTGTTGAAGTTTTTAGTATATGGAGTCGAAAACTAAAGCATTCGAGACAAAGAGTTTTTGTAACTACTCCGCCTTGAAATCAATTTCAAGGCTGATAGCTAAAGCAGGCTAAAGCCCGCTAAATGATTTAATTAGAGCCTCTTGCAAAACTCGCTTTTTCGAGTTTAGATTTAGAAATCCGATTTTTGAAAAAATCGGATTTCTTAAACATCGTGTGTTTCTTCAAGCTTAGAAATCCGATTTTTTTCTTTCTTAAACATCCTGTGTTCAGAGTTTTGCAAGAACCTCATTAGTCTGCTTTAACAGACTATTCGAGGCGAAAGTTTTTTCTTTAAAAAAACTTTCGCCTCGAAAACAACAAGCACTATAACTACAAGCACTATAACTACAAGGATTATTTATAAGAAAGGATAATCACTCGGTATTTTTTAAATAATTGATTTATAATCGTTTTTTATCTATCCTTTCTTATAAATAATCCTTGTAGTTAT
>JAOZSV010000023.1:0-2482 GCA_029939505.1 Thiotrichaceae bacterium
TTAAGAAATCCGATTTTTGAAAAAATCGGATTTCTAAGCAAGCGGCGAAACGAGGGTTAAGAAATCCGATTTTTTGAAAAATCGGATTTCTAAGCAAGCGGCGAAACGAGGTTTAAGAAATCCGATTTTTTCAAAAATCGGATTTCTAAGCAAGCGGCATCGGATTTCTAAGCAAGCGGCGAAACGAGGTTTAAGAAATCCGATTTTTTGAAAAATCGGATTTCTAAGCTCGAATAGAATCGCTTTGCGTCACATCAGTTACAAAGTTAATGTTGGATACCAAATCACAAAGCTAAAGCGTTGGAAGCAGTAACCAGTACCAACTGGTCAAAGTGTGTTTAGAACCGATTTCACCGTTACTACCATCCCAGTTAGCGAAGGAAATCGGAATAAATTGCCCTTCCGTGAACGACACATCACCAGAATTGTTGCCATCTCTGGGCCGTTTCATCAGTACGCGCCAATGCCCTTGTTCCCATTTCCCGGTGGCAACGAGGGTTTTATCGTTAGGACGATATTCTAGCCGTTTGTCAGTGCCTTTTGCGTTAAAAATCATGGACTTAGGAGGAATTTCATCCATTAGGTCAAGATTTCCTGCGTTCCAATACCAAATGGTTGTGGGATTAGCCGCGTCACCGTGACGATATGAGGGCTTCTTGACGATAGGCGTGGTTTGAAAAGATTTCGCTTTCGGGAATTGAATAGCGAAAGCGTCAGATTGCATTTCTATACTTTCATCCTGAATGCTATCAGAAACAATATCACCAGGGCGGCTATCTGTTCTATCGCTCATTTCTAGCAAAAAGGCAATTTCATCTTTATTATATAGCACTCGCACCGTGATAGCATTAGATAAAGGAGTGAACAGACGTTTTCCTTTGATGATATTGGGAACAAGACGCAACGTTGTCGCGGGCGCATTATTCCAAGCGTCATCATCACCAGTTGTCGGCAACATTGCAACGTTGATTCCCTTAATCACCGTTTTTTCACCAGGCGGTATGTCATTTTCGCCTAATGAATAGACGTAATTGGCAATGTGCCAGCGATCTGCCAGACTGACAGGATCAGGATCATCAGTGGTTGAACGGTGGGCGGGCATAGGTGTTCCGGGTATTCCAATGGAAAGTCTGGCATAGATTTGACGGATCGTCTCATTTCGGATATTTTCATCATTTCGGTTCTTCTCATCATTGCCTGAAACATGACGGATGCGCCAAGTCCAAGGTTTAGTCAAATCACGAGGCCATAAACGATTCCCCCAGTCATCTGCGAGACGTTTGCCAGAGGTGATATTGCCACGCCCTGTATAACCGTGACATTGCCGACAGATTTTTTCAAAGGCAATTTTGCCTTGAGCGATGGATTCTTCAGAATAGGCGATTTGATCCTTAATAGGCTCTTTATCTGTAATTTGTACAAAGTCATCTTTAATATAATGACCCTCTTCATCGAAATCTTCCTCTTCATCCGCTTCTTCTGGTGCCCAACTGGCTGAAATATCGAAACGCTTGATAATAGGAATCAGGCTTTTAATTTGTTCATCCGTCAGCAACGTTTTCCAAGCGGGCATACTTGTACCGTTCAAACCCTGTTTTATGGTATGAAACAAATCTTCATCTCGAACAAGTTTGTCACTGGGAGAGGTTTTATGTTTAAATAGGGCTAGGGTAAAATCACGGGGTTTCGGATACAGAAGTTCAGCAGCGACACTATCTCCGTTTCCTTCTTCACCATGACAGACGGCGCAGCGGAATTGGTAAAGTTCCTGCCCAGTCATCTTGGCGCGTTGGGATTGGATTTTATCCTTTCTGCTTGTTGCTGCTTTGGATACCTTTGGATCCCATATACGCGGTACTTGCCCGACATAATCATAAAGGAATGTGATTACTTGCCAGATTTCATCCTCTTTTAATATTTCGTGCCAGACGGGCATGGCAGAATCCCAAGGGGTGCTTTCTTTGGGTAAACCAGGTCCACCTGTCGTAATACGCCAAAATAAATAGGCTTCTGGTAACTGTGCGATAGTTCCACCGTCTTGGAAATTGGCAGGTATTGGGTTGAAGCCATCAGCAAAATGTCCGTTTCCATCAAGTAAATCGCCATGACAATAGAAGCAGTTTTTAAAATAGACTTTGCTGCCCGCTTGTACAGCTGCCTGATATATTTCGTTAGCCGCTTCTGTATTCCCTTTAGCCAAAATTTCTGTACGAATAGGGTTTTCAAGGCTGCTTAAATTGAAAGATTTGTTGAACACCTGAATACTTGATGGCAGCGCGGGGTGAACCTGTCTGACTTCTACCGGCGGTTCAAAGGATGGCTTGATGGCTTGAGAGACGGTAAACGCAAACAATGCCGGAATGAAGATTAAAAAAGTCCAAGGAATGGACCATTTTTTTTCAGGTATCCGAAAGTTTTTCATATTTAATGAGTTTTCTCTTAAAAAACGCCCAAAGCTGAAGCGTTGTACTCCAAAAAACGC
>JAOZSV010000023.1:2582-35704 GCA_029939505.1 Thiotrichaceae bacterium
CCAAATCTGAAGGTTTGGACTCCAAAAAACGCCCAAATCTGAAGGTTTGGACTCCAAAAAACGCCCAAATCTGAAGGTTTGGACTCCTATTTTCCAAAGCGGAAGCATTCGAGGCGAAGAATTTTTCTTTAAAAAACTTTCGCCTCGAATGGATTCAAAAAAAAATGTTAATCAATTCTCAAATGCTGTTTAAACCATGTAATGAGTTCACTCGTTGACTGAATCGTTTTCCCGCCAAGAGTTTTTATAGAATTAATTAAATTATTCACGATTGTTCGAGTCGTACTTGATTGACATTTACCCTCTTTTTCTATCCAGTGAATTGTATTTCCAACAACTACAATACTGCCAGACACAATAATTGAAGTCACAGAAATCGCCAAAATGCTTAAAGGAATAATGAGTAAGCATTCTGGCGTTTGACAAACTTCTGATGACGCTCTCAACATCTCTAAAAATGCGCCCGAAGTTAATGCCTGAGAGCCTTCTTTATAAAAGACTAATTCTAACTTTTTTGTCACTAATTGACAAGATTGATTTTTTTCAACTAGAACGGCAGGTGAAAAGCATCCGACAATCAGGAAAGAAAGCAGTGCTAATAGACTGATAGTGCGGAGGGCGCGACGATGGTTAATGAATAGGAGGTTCATGGTTGAGAAAAGTGCGTTTGCGATTTTCATGAAATTGGATGGCAAAAAACAGGAATAGAGCAACTAAACATCCTATAATATGGCTGAGAGGCATTAGTGTAAAATGTCCAGAATCGGCTAAAATGGATTGATTCAGATCAATTTCTAATAAAATCTTTATGGGTATAAAAAACAGAGTTATAATACAGATGAAACGCCAAGGTTGCGATTCACGTAATCCAAAAAGTGCGAGATAATAAATGGAACCAGATGCTAAACCAGATAATCCTCCATAATAGAGCATGTTTGGCTTCATCACCATCAAAAATACACTTATAAAAAAAGCCATCAACAGACATAGTAGCATAAAATGTTGATAGCCTTTATACTCAATAATCCATCCTGCAACGCCGAAAGCGATCAGATTATAAAATAAGTGAAGCGTTGTAAAATGAACTAAATGCGATGAGAAAAGCCGCCAGATTTCTCCTTGAAATATCGCAACCCGATCATAAATCAAAATAGAAGTCACTTGGGGTAAAGCATACGATATGATGCTTAATCCAAGAATAAAGGAAGTCCAGATTGGAAAACGTGACTTTATACCTTTCGGTAAGTTATCCATAACCAGAATCCGCCCAATAACATCATAAAAATCAAAAAAGAAATATCCAAACTCCCGCCCCCAGTATAACCCGGTTTATGGATGATTTGATAATCTTGTGGTGCCTCTTTCACTTTCTCTTTAAACAACCTAAGCTGCTCTTCAAGATTGATCACCAGTTTTCTACTGGCGAGTTTAAAACCTTTCAGACTGTCTTTGCGTACCTGTTCTGACAAATTAATAGGGGTTGCCATACTCTTAATATGACTCGTGCCTGGTGCCCTAAATAGCATTTTACGGCTTTTGATGTCATAAACTGTGGCATCAACCATCGTATGGGTGTCATTCTTTTCACCCGGCACAATATAAGCCCCAATGATTGTCCAATAAGTGATCGAAGCCAATCCCTTATCAGTAAATCGGGTTTGATCATAAGAAAGCAGGGCAATCACATCAATACCGAACATTGTGCGAATTTGATCTAAATTCGCAAAACTACCATTTTTCGTCAAATAAGGCGATGGGATGATCTCAATTGATTTAACGAAATCATACTTCTTAAAATGCGTGCTGACTTCTTTCATCAAATCCGTCTTATTCAGTTCAGTAAGCGTCTTATGGTTGCTCATCGTTTCTGGTACAAAAGCAATACCCACTTTTAATGGCAAAGATAATGATGGAATTTCAGGCATTTCAATAGGTTGCCTTTTGTTTGGATAAAGATATTGGACGACATTGCTGCTATAATGCTTCGACTTAGAAGTCGCACAACCCGTCAATAGCCCATAGACTGCCATGAATAAAAAAATCATGAACAGTCTTCTTAATAATTTCATATTTTTTTCTCCCAAGTATGTACTCAAGCACATTATTATTAGCTGATGTTACGCAAAGCGATTCTATTCGAGCTTAGAAATCCGATTTTTTTCAAAAATCGGATTTCTTAAACTTCGTGTGTTCAGAGTTTTGCAAAAACCTCTATAAGTAATTGTTTTTTAAACATTTTTGTATTCAGGGCAACCACAAGGGATTGCCCAATGAATATTGTTGTAGGGGCAATCCTTTATGGTTGCCCTGAGTAGTTACCATTTTTTTTATATTTGATTAAACGAATTTTCATCCCCCCCAATCTGCCCTTGACTAACAATATCTATTCAAAAAACGCTTTGGTTAAATTAATTTGCTCAATACGACTTTCTACCCGATTAACTGTATTGCGAAACACCGTACCATTTGGTTGCCCTTTGGAATACCACGATAAATGTTTACGAGCAATTCGCACTCCTGTATATTCCCCATAAAACTGATAAAGCATGTTAAGGTGTGCCAATAAAGTGTCGCGGATTTCAGTGATAGAGGGTGAGGGCAATTTTTCACCTGTTTTCAAATAATGATCTATTTCACGAAATATCCAGGGAAAACCCAAAGCACCACGCCCTATCATTATTGCATCCGCGCCTGTGTAATCTAAGACATATTTCGCCTTTTCGGGAGTACGAATATCCCCATTAGCAATAACAGGTATTTTAACCATTGCTTTCACGGCAGAAATTATATCATATTCCGCCTCACCACTAAAGCCACAAGCACGAGTGCGCCCATGCACTGCGATGGCTTGTGCCCCCGCTTGTTCCGCGATTTTTGCGATACGCACGCCATTACGATGTTCTTTATCCCAGCCAGTGCGTATTTTTAAGGTGACAGGGATATCCACTGCACTGACGACAGCATCAAGAATTTTGCCCACCAAAGTTTCATTTTTCAGTAAAGCAGAGCCTGCCATCACATGACAGATTTTTTTAGCAGGGCAACCCATATTAATATCAATGATTTGAGCCCCATTTTCGGCATTGTATTGTGCTGCTTTTGCCAACAATTGTGGATCAGCACCAACTATTTGTACGCAACGCGGTTCAGTTTCGCCATCATGATCGGCGCGGCGTTTTGTTTTTTCACTTCCCCAAAGTAAGGAATTTGACGAAATCATTTCAGATACTGCCATCCCTGCCCCCAATTCTTTACATAATTGTCGAAATGGGCGATCAGTTACACCTGCCATAGGTGCAAGCACGAGACGATTTTTTAGGGTATAAGAACCAATTTGCATTTTGGGATTTGGAGATGTTTTGAGAACTTTTTAAGAGTATAATAGTGAATTTTCTTATAACTTATTGATTTAAATCACTTTACATTGTTAGAATCAGAATTGACAGAATTTAAGAATTAACAGAATTTAAAAGATTATACTCGATCATCAAGTTTTCTCGTTTTCGATTCGAGGTTCAAGTTTTTTTTACTGAAAAAAACTTGAACCTCGAATTTTGTTTTTTGAAGAAAAACAAAAACCTCGAAACCAAACAGTAACGACAGGGATTGTATATAATGCGAATTAAGAGTTAAAATAGAACAAAGCTAAAGCATTCGAGGTTTGAGTTTTTCTTCAAAAAACTCAATTCGAGGTTCAAGTTTTTTTTACTGAAAAAACTTGAACCTCGAATCGAATGTACTCCAAATAACAAAGTTAATGTGATTTGCATGGATTCTTGTACTATCAACGGTAGTATATATTGGCATAGTTATGTTACCATTAAACGTTACAAGAGTATATTCCCGACTTAGGAGGTTCTTGCAAAACTCGCATTTTCGAATTGAGATTTAGAAATCGAGGCTAAAGTTTTTTCTTCAAAAAAACTTTAGCCTCGATCCGATTTTTGAAAAAATCGCTTAAACATCATACGTTTCGAGCTTAGAAATCCGATTTTTTCAAAGGATTTCTTAAACCTCGTGTATTCAGAGTTTTGCAAGAGCCTCTTAGGAATAAAAATTTAATAAAACACAAAACTACAAGGTGGCTTGAAAGTTTCGGATGTGATTAAAGCTTCATTCCTTAGTTAGCTGAGTAATTACGATTTTTGGACATTTAGAGATAAGAAAAATAGATGACAACTTATACCATAAAAACAGGTGATACCCTGTATCGTGTCGCAAGAAAACATGATATTTCGTACAATCAACTCATGCAGATGAATCCTCAGATTCGTAATGCGAATCGTCTCAGCGTAGGGCAAGCCATTAATGTACCCAGCGCGACAACATCATCACAAGCCGCGACAACAACGGCGGTCGCAGAAAATGCACCTGCGGCAGCAAATGATCCAGAAAATGTACCTGCAGCAGCAAATGATCCAGAAAATGTCTCACCCGATGTCGTTTCCCAAACTGTTTTAGCAGAAATGGATAGTGATGACGCGCCCTGGTTTGACATTGCTATTCAAGAAAAGGGTGTGAAAGAAATTCGTGGCAGACTTGATAATCCCCGAATAGTCGAATATCATCAAACAACAACCCTTCGTGCGACAGATGATGAAACGCCTTGGTGTTCAGCCTTTGTCAACTGGTGTATGCAACAAGCTGACATTCAAGGAACAAATTCCGCCTCATCAAGATCATGGCGCAATTGGGGTGAAAGGCTTCGGGAACCACGCAAAGGCTGTATAGTCTGTTTTAATGGACATGTGGGTTTTTACGACTCTGATCGAGGCCGTAAAATTATGATTTTGGGGGGAAACCAGAGTAATCAGGTTAATATTATCCCTTATTCAAAATCCAGAGTGCTGACTTATCGGTGGCCTGATTAGTCTTTTTTTCTGGAGTCCAACGCTTCAGCTTTAGCATTTTTTCTGGTTCCAAAGCTAAAGCGTTGGACTCCATTTCCAAAGCTAAAGCGTTGAACTCCATTTCCAAAGCTAAAGCGTTGAACTCCATTTCCAAAGCGGAAGCGTTGGACTCCAAAATTACTTTACTGATAATTAAAAAAAATGCCTTTTTTTATTATTTCTCGAATATTAAGTACATTGACTGTTGTATTTGGCGTTGTCACCCTCATTTTTTTATTGATTCATCTTGTTCCAGGTGATCCCGTGCAAGCAATGCTCGGCGAAACGGCAACGCCAACCGATTTAGAAGCCTTACGAAAAGCACTTGGTTTAGATCAACCCCTGCTCACGCAATGGTGGAACTATATGACCAACTTATTGCAAGGTGATTTAGGGACATCATTATATTCCAAGGAACCTATCATTGACATTTTGATAGAACGTTTTCCTGCCACCTTGGAATTAGCCGCTGCCGGTTTATTAGTCGCTATACTCATCGCACTGCCATTGGGAAGTATAGCCGCTTTGCGTAAAGACAGTATTTATGACAACTCTGCGATGATGTTTTCCCTATTAGGCGTATCCATCCCTAACTTCTGGTTAGGGCCCTTATTAATACTCCTATTTTCCCTAACGCTAGGATGGTTTCCGGTGAGTGGACGTGAAAATATTTTATCACTGGTACTCCCCGCCATCACTTTAGGAACTGCATTATCAGCCATTTTAGCGCGTATGATACGATCAACTTTACTAGAAGTGCTCAATGAAGACTATATCCGTACCGCCCGTGCAAAAGGCTTGCGCGAATCAGCAGTCGTTATTCATCACGCACTACGCAACGCATCACTCCCCATTATCACGATACTCGGATTACAATTAGGGACTTTATTAGGCGGTGCGGTGATCACTGAAATCATCTTTGCTTGGCCCGGGATTGGACAAATGACCATTGAATCCATTCAGCGGCGTGACTATCCCGTCGTGCAAGCCTGTATCTTATTAATTAGTTTAAGTTACGTCTTAGTCAATACCTTTACCGACATATTATATGGTTGGTTAGACCCAAGGGTGCGTTACAGTGTTTAAATATCAAATTGTTATTCCTTCATTTATATTAATCTTATGGTTATTTGTAGCGATTTTAGGCGATTTTCTCCCCTTAGAACCTAACTACATCATCTTGTCCAATATCTTACAGCCCCCTTCCTTTTCAGAATGGTTAGGCTATGATGATTTAGGTCGTCCCATTTTAGATCGTTTAATTCTAGGAGCAAGGACTTCATTTTTTGTCGCCCTTTGGGTCATTCTTGTCTCATCAACCATCGGCATCTTGATTGGGACTGTAAGCGCGTGGCTGGGAGGCTATGTCGATTTAATCATCGTGCGAATCATGGATGTTTTCTTAGCCTTTCCCGGTATTTTACTGGCGATTGCCTTATCAGGTATTTTAGGACCAGGAATTGAAAACGTCGTTTTTGCCCTATCAGTAGTAGGATGGGTAGGCTTCGCTCGTTTAGCACGAGCGCAAACCTTATCTCTAAAACACCGAGAACATGTTATCGCTGCCATCGCACTAGGTGCTTCAACACCACGTATTTTGCGCCATCATGTCATCCCCCTCTTAATGAGCCCTTTACTGATTGAAGCCACATTTGGCATCGCCGGTATTGTCATTGCCGAAGCAGGATTATCATTTTTAGGCTTAGGAGTACAACCGCCAACCGCATCATGGGGCAGTATGATACGCGATGGTACAGGGTATATGCTCGTCGCCCCGCATACTGTGTTAGCCCCGGGATTGGCTTTATTATTAGTCGTCTTATCCGTCAACATGTTAGGGGACAAATTGCGGGATAAAATGGATGTAAAAAGTCGGTAAAGACTTGATTTTTAACATTTTTTACCGCAAAAACAAGAAATATTAATGAACCGATACCACTGAATTAAGAGTTGAATTTTGGTAACGACTCAGGGCAACCATAAAGGATTGCCCCTACAACAATATTTTTATGTAGGGGCAATCCCTTGTGGTTGCCCTGATTTGTAGGGGCAATCCTTTATGGTTGCCCTGATTTGTAGGGGCAATCCTTTATGGTTGCCCTGAGTCGTTACGAATTTTTAAAAAAAATGGAGTACAACGCTTTAGCTTTGTTGTTGCTTTGTTGTTGGAGTACAACGCTTTAGCTTTGTTGGTTTGCCCAAAGCTGAAGCGTTGGACTCCTATTTTAACTCTTAATTCGCATCACTAAAACAAGTTATGAACCGTAGAAATTTTATCAAAATGACAGCCGGTATGAGTGCCGCCAGTATGGCTGGTTGCACTCTCCATCCCATTTCCGGAACCGTAAGTGAAAAGAAGCATGTCGTCGTTATTGGCGGCGGTGCGGGTGGCGCGACTGCAGCAAAATATATTCGCAAAAGTGATCCGTCTATTGAAGTCACCCTTATTGAGCAAAACAAGCATTACTATACCTGTTTTATGGGTAACGAAGTATTGGGCGGATGGCGCAACGTTAATTCCATTAAATTCAATTATGACGGATTTAAAAAATACGGTGTCAAAGTTGTACATAATCGCGCAACAGGAATTAATCCTAACAAGAAAATAGTCACCACCCAAAGCGGCAAGACTTTTCATTATGATCGCCTTATTGTCTCACCAGGCATTGATTTTAAATGGGAAACCATTGAAGGCTATAATGAAAGCGTTGCGGAAAAAATACCTCATGCTTGGAATAATGGTTCTCAAATTGCCCTGCTACGCAAACAATTAGAAGCCATGAAAGATGGGGGCAAAGTTATTATTACAGTGCCACGCAGACCTTTTCGTTGTCATCCGGGTCCTTATGGACGTGCAAGCATAATTGCGGACTACTTGAAACAGCACAAGCCTAAATCTAAAGTGCTCATCTTGGAAGCCAGTGAAAAATTTGCACAACAAAAGTTATTCATCCAGGCTTGGGAAAAACTGTATGGTTATGGCACGGATCACAGCATCATTGAATGGCTCCCATTTTCTGAAGGCGGCGAAGTCATACGAGTTGATGCCAAAAAAAGGGCTGTTTATACTGATCCGTTTGAAGATCAACATGTTGGAGATGTTCTCAATGTCATTCCACAACAAAAAGCAGGTAAAATTGCCTTTATTGGTGACTTAGTGGATGAAACCGGTTGGTGCCCTATCAACCAGAGAACTTTTGAATCGGAACGGCACAAAGACATTCACATTATTGGCGATGCCGCCATTGCTAGTCCAATGGCAAGAGCCGCCAATGCGGCTAATTCTCAAGCTAAAGTCTGTGCGCTTGTGATTGTGAAAGCGTTAAAAGGCGAGGAAATGGTACCGCCCTTTCTTATCAATGCGTGTTATAGCATGATCGGCAAAGAATATGGCATTTCCGTTGCCGCCGTTTATCACTTAGAAGGTGATAAGATAAAATGGATCAGAGGCGCAGGTGGCATTTCACCTATGGATGGTTCTCCTGAACTCAGAAAACGTGAAGTGCTTTTCGCTCATAGTTGGTTTAAAAATCTGACTCACGATATATTTAGCTAGTATCTCAAATCATGTCGTAGCCGATTTATCGCCTTTCACGAAATAGAGTTGTTCAGGTAAATCATTTCCAAAAACCTGTCAGGTTTGGTGTGTGAAATATCTGAACATATAGAATGCGAATTAAGAGTTGAATTTTTTTAAAATGGAACTCGAGGTTTTAGTTTTTTGAAAAAAAACTAAAACCTCGAAAACGCTTTATGTTGTTGGAGTACAACGCTTTAGCTTTGTTGTTGGAATACAACACTTTAGCTTTGTCAGTCCGCCCAAAGCTGAAGCGTTTTCGAGGTTTAAGTTTTTTAAAGAAAAACTTAAACCTCGAACTCCTATTTTAAGTCTTAATTCGCATATAGAGGTTCAGGTAAATCACTTCCAAAAACCTGACATGTTTGGTGTGTGAAATGATTTATCTGAACAACTATAGGTGATAAATCATTTACGACGACATTCATCAACTTGAACATTAAATAATTATGTCTATATCACATACGCCTTATTTTTTAGCCATTCTGCTTACTTTACATATTTTATCTGTTGTCATTTGGGTGGGCGGAATGTTTTTTGCTCATATCGCTTTGCGCCCAGTTGCTAATCTTATACTTGAACCACCCTTGCGTTTACCTCTGATGTCACAAGTGCTTGGGCGGTTTTTCCCATGGGTATGGGTGGCAGTGATCTTATTATGGATTACCGGATTATGGCTCATTTTTGGCGTTTATGGGGGCATGGGTAAAACGGCGATGTACATTCATATCATGTTGACACTGGGAATCGTGATGACAGTATTGTTTATGTATATTGTCTTTATTCCTTTTGTGGCTCTTAAAGAGGCGATTTCTAAAAAGGATTTTAAGTCAGCTGGTGGTTATTTAGCCACGATTCGTCAAATCATCGTCACCAATTTATGGTTAGGAATCATAACCATTGTCGTTGCCACAGCGGGACGATATATTTTAATTTAGGAATGAGGGTTCAATAATACCCGACGAGGTTTTAGTTTTCAAAGAAAACCTCGTCATTAAACCTGACAGGTTTTAAAAACCTGTCAGGTTTGGCTAAGGAAATGATTAAATCCTCATTCCTTAGTAAGGAATTTAAAACCTAACACTCGACTATCAAGTTTTTTAACAACCAGTATTCAAAACACAATAACGACAAGCACAATAACGATAAGCACTATAACTACAAGGATTATTTATAAGAAAGGATAATCACTCGGTATTTTTTAAATAATTGATTTTTAATCGTTTTTTATCTATCCTTTCTTATAAATAATCCTTGTAGTTATAGTTATCGTTTAAAAAACTTGATAGTCGAGTAACAGGTTTTTAAAACCTGTCAGTTTTAATCTCGGAGATTATTTCATTCTTAGTAATCTTCAGTGAGTGAAAAATTACGTTGTTATCTGTTCCTTACTTTTTTTCATCGCCTGATTATAAGCGTGAATAATATCAGAGCGCAGTACAAGACCAACCAATTTCCGTGAGCCTTCTTCTTCAACAACAGGCAATAGAGTCACGTCTTCACGGAGAGTTAAACGTTGTAATGCGGATCCCATCGGTTCAGAAGGATAAGCAACTAAAGTGTCTTTTATGATAATCTCTGACACCGTTCGCTTTGCAATGTTCCCTGACGCGATTGCGTTATCTAAATCCCTGAGATTAACCATGCCAGCGAGTTCTCCCGCTTCATCCACCACTGGAAAACCATGACGGTGCGTTTGATCAAATTTTTCCATCAAATTAAAAAGTGACATTGTTAAAGGCACAACCTCAATATCTTTAGTCATTGCTTCACCAACAGTAATATTATCCATGATATACAGTTCTTGTCCAGGCGCACCTCTTCTGATTTTCACTCCCTGACTGACCAATTTACTGGTGTACATTGAATCTGGGCTAATACTCTTAGCAACTAATGTGGCAACCACCGTTGTTAGCATAATAGGCAGAACCATGTGATAATTGTACTGTGTTAATTCAAAAGCCACCATAATAGCCGTAAAGGGTGCATGAGCCGCCCCACCAAAAAATGCCGCCATGCCCGCGAGTGCATAAGCCCCTGATGGTGCTGTTATTTCTGGAAATAGTATATTAACAGCGTATCCAAACGAAGAACCTAACATGATTCCCATAAATAAAGTCGGGGTAAATGTACCACCCGTTCCGCCTGAACCTAATGTGAGGCTGGTGGTGAATAGTTTGATGAAAAATAACGAAAAAACAAGTGTGAAGGGAAGTTGACCATTAAGCGCGTGAGAAATACTTTCATATCCTAAACCATAAAAACGGGGAATATCATTATATTGGAAAAAGGTGATCATACCAATCATGCCTAACAATAAACCGCCAAGTGCTGGTTTAAAATAATCAGAAACAGGTACTTTTGCCCAGATATTTTCCATAGCGTGCAACGTTTTAGTAAAGGCAATCGCACTGATTGCAACTATGATACCTAATACGGCATATAATAACAATTCCCAATTACTGACTAACGGATAGTTCGCAATAGAGGGGATGATTGGGAGCTTATACCCTTGTGCAATGGTGTCAGCCACAACGGCAGAAATAACGACGGCACTGAAATAGCCCGCTTCAAGATGACCTAAAATAATTTCTAAAGCAAAAAGTGTCCCCGTAAAAGGGGCATGAAACGTGGCGGAAATACCTGCACCTGCACCACAAGCTAATAAGAGACGTATTCTATCTTCACTTAAAGTGACTAATTGTCCAACGGCGGAACCGATGGCGGAACCAATTTGGGCAATAGGACCTTCAAGCCCGACAGAACCACCTGTACCAATACAAAGTGCCGAAGTCAACGATTTGATAATGCCAACTCGTGGGCGAATACGTCCACCATGAACAGATACGGCTTCCAAAACTTCAGATACCCCATGTCCTTTCGCTTCACGCGCAAAAATCAGGATAATCGGTGCAAAAATCAGTGCGCCAATAGCTGGAATGATCATGAGGTGAAACATTCCCATACCTTCCATTAATCCCCATAATTTTTCTTCAAAGAAAATATGGTGTACTTCTTCAACCAACCATTCAGTAAAAAGGGCACCAAAACCGGCACCAATACCTACTATGACGGCTAATACGGTGACAAAAACTAAGTTAGGAAGACTTTTGAATTTTCGCAATAATGCTTTATTAAATGGTTCAGAAAATGTGACTTTTTTTGAATCGGATGAAGGCATATAAGAACTCCATAATGTTTTCGATGTTTCCTCTTCAAAAAACGGAAACATCGAAATGATTTAATAGTCCGAAAATAAGGTTTTTATGAATTTAACGATTTGATTAACTAAAAATTTATTTACGGACAAGTATATATAGATAAGCTCTCCAAGATTTGGTAAACCTTGGAGAGTTTTAACTCAAATGAAAACTATTTTGCAGCCGCTTTTGCTGTTTTTTCAATACCATCTGGTGCTTTACGAATCTTCATAAACTGCATCATACTTAGATCGGGAAAACTCAGGGCAATACGGAATTTACCGTGTAATAAATACGCATTTGTGCCAGAAACCAATATTTCATAAGGCATATAGGCGAGATGTTTCGGCGCTTTGTCTGTTGTATATTTGTTGAGCATTGTCATAATCACCCTATCAGCACCATCATGATCACCTAATATTCCCATACCAAACAATGTTTCATCTTTGTTGGGAATATCAACGCGATAAACAAACATGGTGCCGTTGCCCTCTTTTTTAAGAGCGGTTTCAACCTTTTCGACAGCAGCCTTATGAGTGCCATGTTTTGCTAACTCAATGGGATCGGTGAAGTAGGGCATAAAAGGCGCGTAATGATATTTACGCAATTCTTTTTTAGTCTTGCCCTTTTTTGAACCAAATTCACCTTTATTGCCAAGGGCTTTTTTCAGAGCCGCCGTTATATCAGCTAAATCAGTTGCCATACGATACCCATTTGCCCAATAGACTGGGTTGGTATAGGAGACTTCATCACCCGCGATAGCAACGCGCTGTACTGCACCATAGCCACCAAAGTCGGATTGAGCAGCCGCATTTTTTAAGGCATCGCTTGTGATCACAATCACATTTGCACCCTTATAGGGTTCATACTCGCCAAGCACTTCAAAGCCTTCAGCAGTCAATTTTTCCTTCACTTGAGCAGGCGCAACGCTTGCCAAAATGTAGGGTTTGTAAGTTGGTTCCGAAGTTGGTGCTGCCTGAGCCATCCCAGTAGCACATAACATCAATATTAAAAACAAAGTTTTGGATAGTTTTAATTTCATACGTTGGAAAATCTCCTGTTATAAATTTAAATAAAAAGAGGTTCTTGCAAAACTCTGAACACACGAGGTTTAAGAAATCCGATTTTTTCAAAAAATCGGATTTCTAAGGCTAAAAACAGTTTTTGCAAGAAAGAGCCTCAAAAAGATAATTTTATCAAAAAATGATGATATAAGTGCTGAAGCATAAATTATTGAATATTTTATTCGCCGCTAAGAGTTTTTTGAAAAAACTTGATTCGAGGCTAAAGTTTTTTTGTAACTACTCAGCCTTGAGATTGCAAGGCTAACAGCTAAAGCAGGCTAAAGCCTGCTAATTCAGATAGTCTGCTTTAGCCAAACTTTAGCTTTCAGCCTTGAAATTGATTTCAAGGCGGAGTAGTTACGTTTTTTTAAAGAAAAAACTAAAACCTCGAATTCTAAATATCCGAAAATTTATGGTTCAGTACATAGATGTTCAGATAAATAATGATCATGATTTATCTGACAATCTATAGTATGAGTTTTAGACTTTCGTTTCCGTATAAATTGCGAGGCGAAATGACGCGCAATTTAACGTTGAGAACAGAAATCTCGGATTGACGCACTGAAAAATTAAATTCATTGTAAATCAGTTGCTTAAAAATTCACGACTCAATCAAGTGAAATTTAAAACAAATAAAATCAAATAGTTATATATTTTATGCGTCAGTTTTAAAATTGATCAGTTCATTTTTTTATGGTGATAATTAGCAATGTTGATTTTAAAATAATAATAATTTAATATAAATAACAATTATTTTATTGATTACTTTTAATATTAAATATTGGGAACTAAAAAAAATGTCTATACGTCGTTTACCTGTCTATTTATTATTAGACTGTTCCTCATCTATGATTGGACAACCCATTGAACAAGTTAGACAAGGGCTCAGGGCTTTATTAGACGACTTGAATACCGAACCAATGGCTATCGAAACAGTCTATTTATCGGTTATTACATTTGATAGCACTGCTCAACAATTAATGCCCTTAACAGAATTGATGCAGTTTAAAGAGCCACAACTTAAAGCACGCGGTGCAACAGCATTAGGAGCCGCTTTGCGCTTATTAAAGGATTGTTTAGAGAAAGAAGTCCGTCAAAATACCGAAGATCAAAAAGGCGATTGGAAACCACTCGTCTTTTTGATGACTGATGGTATGCCAACAGATTCTTGGAAAGAAGTAGCAGATGACATCAAAATACAAAAGAGGGCTAACTTAATTGCTTTTGCAGCGGGATTAGAGGCGGATGTGAGCAATTTAAAATGTATCACGGATATTGTTTTAAAATCTGATGAACTTTCACCTGGTGCCTTGAAAGCCTTTTTCCAATGGATGAGTCAATCTATTTTGCGTACTGGTCAAAGTGTGCAAGTCATGGCACAAGGCATACCAGTTGATTTGCCGCCACCGCCACCGCAAATTCAGATTGTGCCATGATTATAAAAATTTGAGTCATGTTCGAGGCTCAGTTTTTCTTTAAAAAACTTTCGCCTCGAATGCTTTGGGCGTTTATTGGAGAGACACACGGCTATGTATGCATTGAAAATGGAGTACAACGCTTTAGCTTTGTATTTTGGAGTACATTCGAAGTTTGAGTTTTTCTTCAAAAAACTCAAACCTCGAATGCTTTAGCTTTGTCAATCCGTCCAAAAAACGCCCAAAGCTGAAGCGTTTTCGAGGTTTAAGTTTTTCTTCAAAAAACTTAAACCTCGAACTCCATTTTTAACTCTTAATTCGCATTAGGTGTCTCTACATCTTTGGGCGTTTTTGCTTTATCACTAAAAGTTTTTAGGAACAGGTTTTTCAATGATTAAATTAATTTTTTCAAAAATCACGCAAGATGATCTCAAACAATTTGTCAAGATTCAAGAACAAGGTATTGCCACTTACCCTTGGACTCAAGTTGACACGATTTCCATTAATGAAAAGGAACAAAATTATTTAGAAGCAATTAAGTCACATTTGTTTAATTATGACACCCACCTAATGAATGAAGCGACAATTTGGGCGAGGGCTATTTATCCTTTGTTATTATTATCAGAACAGGGTAATATTCAAGCTTGGGCTGAGGTACCTTTAAAAGCACAATATGGTCAATTTGAATTGGAAGGCGTTGTAGATGGTGCATTAGGAAAATGTGTCAGCGGTTTTCTGGAAACACCTTATTTAGTCATTGTAGAAGCCAAACGTGGACTGGAAAACGAAAATCCCCTTTTTCAACTTTATGGTCAACTTTTAGCGGCGGCTTATTTGAATTGGAAAGATGATGGCAATGATCCCCAAACGATTTTTGGTGCTTATACCATTGCAGATACTTGGAAGTTTTTAAAAGCAGAAATTGAGGGGATAGATACTGATCAAACGCAAATGCGTATTGAAGCTTCAAGAGAATATGTTGAAAAACTGGAGACTGAAACCATTTTTAAAATTTTGAAAGGATTTGTTAGAATGGTGAATGAAAAATAACTTAATATAAGTCGTTGTTTTTAATAACACATTTCTATTCATAGAATAGAAATCAACTTTTTGTTAAAGGAATTTTCACCACCATCGCAAAATCTGAATCAGGATTTATTGTAAATTATAAGGAATGAGACTTTAATAACTTCCAAAACTTTTAAAGCCAAACCTGACAGGTTTTCAAAACCTGTCAGGTTTAGTTTTTTGAAGAAAAACTAAAACCTCGAAAGTGTTTTATTAAATTTTTATTCATAAGGAGAAAAAAAATGACTTTTTATAAAACCAGCTTTTTACTCGTTGCCAATTTATTATGCTTCACGCATATCGTACAGGGCGCAACTATTTGGCACGGCGCAAGTGGTAATTTAAATATCCGCTGGACTCAAGCAGATATAACGGCAACAGCTAAGAACAAAATTTTATTTTCTGCCCTGACATTAGCCAAAAAAGATTTTGAGGCTGACTTCTTAGCCGATCACTCTTTGGGCAAGGATAATTCATGCGAATATGAACGCCGTTTTACCCTGTTGTCTGTGGTTGGCAGTATCGCTAGTCTTGAAGATGCAGAAATTACCTTCTGTCAGGGGGCAGCGCATCCATCCATCGAAACAAAATTTACGGCGATTGATCTCGCTAAATCTGGTCAAACCGTAAAACTCACAGACTTTTTTGTCGAATCGGATATTCTTAACGCATTACTTGCCGATGGCGTGATTAAAACCGCCCTGAAAAAAGCGGGGGCAAAAACGCCAACAACGCTGACAGGACTTTATGAAGCCTTAGAGTGGACAAACATGATAGTTAAAGGCTGTGGATACCATTTACCAGAAGATTTTTTGACCCGATTTGCGTTTCACCATATTAAAGGAAATCAAGTGGCGATGCGTCTTGAGTTGCCACCAACCGCTCATGTTTGTCAATCGACAAACATTCAACTTGGATTTTATCTCCCTATTCCCAACACGTTGAAGGGAGATATTAATAAGGCAAAGCGGCGTAAGGCTGGCTTTTTAATGAAACAGAGTAAAAAAATCGCAGATCAAAAAAGTACGAAAATGTCTTTTTCCACGGCAACCTATTCTCATGATGTGCAACCCAGCACAGTTTCAAAGAAAACGTCTTCGGACAAAATCACGGTACAAGCAGGGGAAACCTTATATAGTATTTCCAAACGTCATGGTTGTCAGGTTGCTGATTTAGTCGCCTGGAACAATTTACAATCCCCTTATAACTTATCCTTGGATCAAAGTTTATGGGTGAAACCGCCTCCTGTGGCAGAAGAACTCAAAAAATCTAACGTCTCAAAACCAACAGTTAAATCGACACCACAGGCAGATAAAGAGACGATAAGCTATCACAAAGTTACTGCCGGAGAAACTTTATATGGCATTGCGAAGCGTTATAATCGCAATTTCAAAGAGATTATCACTTGGAATGATTTACAACCGCCCTATTATTTATTGATTGGGCAAAAATTGCAGGTGTCGTCCCCAAAATCCGATAAAATTCAAAGGAATGAAAAAGGAGATGAACAAAGAGAGAAAAATGAAAAAACGGTTGAAAAACAAAGAATTATAATTAAATCAGCCGTGAATATGCGTTCAAAATCCAAACGGAATGCCCGTCGTGTTGGGCAATTGAAATTCGGCACTGTTGTCAAAGAACTCGCCCGTTCAAATCGTCAAGAAAAAATTGGGAGTACCAAAGACTATTGGTATCAGATTGAGAAGTCAAATGGCAAAAAGGGATGGATATTTGGCACTCTCTCTATCCCCTTTGATGCAAAGCAAAAGGGCGAAATCTATTTACAGATTGCACAAAAACGGTTACAGGAAAAGTTAAACAGATCAAATCAGATAGATTTGCTTGACTTCCTAACACGAGCGAAAGAAGAAGTGCAATTTCCAGCAGAAACTGTTGAATTAGCGTTATTACACCTTTCGTCATTACAAAATACGCTTGAACAAGTTGATCTGGACAAGCAAAATAAGCCCCCGCTGGCTGCTTGGCTTAAAAAACAAGAACAAGAAGAACTCATTTTCTATAATGAGATTGGGGGAAATTGGATTATTAATCCCGACGTTTTTTGGCGATTACATGAGGCTTATTACCCGCTACCCGTTGCTGATCGCATTGCTTGGGCAGCGGCAAACGCGCCTCTAGGGGGAGAATGTGAAAATTTTTTAGAATGTTCTCTTGAATGGACGAACCGCACCACAGCGAAATATTTAAAATACCATCCCACAGGTAAACATGCTGGAGAAGCACTTGAACAGATTGTGGAATTACTCAAGAGTGATGCAGAAATGAGCAAGGAAGATGTTGCCTTGCCCAGACTGCTTGCCGTATTACAAGCCACCGTTGAAAAAACGAACCATCCCAAAAAGGCTCAGGTACTTCGCCAAATTGAAAAATGGCAACAGCTTCTTGAATAGAATGAGGTTCAAGAAATGAGGTTCAAGCGATTTTTTGAAAAAATCCGATTTCTAAGCTCAAAAATGAATAGGGCCGGATAGGTTCATAGAATAGCCTTATGATGCAGGTGGGCAACAAAAAGACGTTGCCCACCCTACCTGGCTAATGCGAATTAAGAGTTGAATTTTTTTTGAAAATGGAATACAACGCTTTAGCTTTGTTCTTTGGTATCCAACATTAACTTTGTTCTTTGGTATCCAACATTAACTTTGTCAGTCGTCCGCCCAAAGCTGAAGCGTTTTCGAGGTTTAAGTTTTTTGAAGAAAAACTTAAACCTAGAACTCCTATTTTAACTCTTAATTCGCATTTTCAGATTAAGGAGATAAAAAAGTGAATACTGAAAATTTAATGGCTGATACGATTTATCAACGTGTCAAAACGATGCCAATGGCGAATATTTATGAAGTTAAGTAGGTCGGGTTAGATTTTTTTGCGCAGCAAAGTAACCCGACACAAGGCGATTTATTAGGTAAATGTCGGATGACGTTATCAGGCGACGCTTGATAAGCTAACCCAACCGACCATACAAGGAACAAAAATAGGGGGGGAATACTTGGCAAAATCAAGCGAGATTTAACACCCCAGGGTAGAACGGTAGCGAAACCCACCATTAAATGGTAGATTTCCACCCTACGCTTCGCCAAATTGAAAAATGGCAACAGCTTCTTGAATAAAATTATGTACCGAACCATAAATTATCAGATGAACCTATCCCGCCCTATTCAATAAATGGTGAATAATGAATCAAATCAATCCGCAATTCGCCTGATTTTTTAAATCAAACGAGGTTCAAGAAATCCGATTTTTTCAAAAAATCGGATTTCTAAAAAATGGATGATTCGGTATTTAATGACAAAAAACCAAAAAGGAAATTAAATGAAACAAGTCGCTCCATTACGTTACGATGTCATATTCAAAAAAGCCTTTTCTGTTCCAGAAATATTCACCGCTTTTGTCCGTGACTTTGTGGGCATTGAAATTGAAATTGACATAGTCGAAAAAGATAAAGTCTATGATCCACCCATCGGCAGTGTCGCCACCAAATTTGATCTCTATGCGGAGGACAAGAAAAACCGGGTCA
Source organism: Thiotrichaceae bacterium (assembly GCA_029939505.1). Classification (GTDB taxonomy): domain Bacteria; phylum Pseudomonadota; class Gammaproteobacteria; order Beggiatoales; family Beggiatoaceae; genus QNES01. The sequence continues at coordinate 21,328 of JAOZSV010000023.1, forward strand.
TTGTCAATATAGAACATGAAGGTTATCTATCTGATTATGATCGTGCGATATATTCCCATGCCGCTTTATTAACGCAGAAAACCGACAACAGAAATCTTGATCATCCTGAATGGAAAATATTTACATTGGTGGTTTTTACTTCTGCTGATAAGCATCAAACCGATATCTCCATCACTGAACTTACCCCCAAGAATTTGAAAGGTGAACCGTTGGAAGAATCGCATTACAAAGTCATTTACATTTGTCCTAAATATCTTAAAGACGATACGCCTGAAGAATACCGCGAATGGATGGAAGCAATAGAAGACACTCTGGATGAACAGGTTGATGAATCGCATTATACCTGCCCAGAAATACAACGTATTTTTAAACTGATTGAGAAAGACAAAGTCACTCCCCAAGAACGGGCTAAAATGTTCGATGAATATAGCATGGAAGCCGTGAAACAAGAAAAAATCCAGAAAATAAAGGAAGAAGCTCGGAAAGAAGGCAAAGAAGAAGCTCGCAAAGAGGCTCGCAAAGAGACAGAAAACGCTCGCAAAGAGGCAGAAAACGCTCGCAAAGAGACAGAAGCAATTCGTAAGACAATAGAAGAAACTGCCCGTAACTTGTTATCTATTGAAACATTTACAGAGGAACAGATAGCACAAGTAACCGGGTTGACTTTGGAAAAAGTGAAAGCACTTAAAGTTTGATCTGATCAGATTTTTTTTGACTATGAATCCCAAAGCTAAAGCGTTGGACTCCAAAATCTCTGAATCCCAAAGCTAAAGCGTTGGACTCCAAAATATCCGATAATCAGTACTTATCAATTTGCATTATGAATAAATTTAGTGTATTTTTATCGAAGATTTTAGTTTGTTTATTACTATCCCTTCAAGCACAAGCCGGTGAAAAAGCCTGGGTATTGGAAATCAAAGGGGCGATTGGTCCGGCTACATCGGATTATCTCAAAAAGGGTTTGGAAAAAGCACAAGAAGAGAAAGTCGCTTTGGTCGTATTGCAAATGGATACGCCAGGTGGCCTTGATGTTGCCATGCGTGAAATTGTACAAACGATTATCGCTTCTCCAATTCCCGTTGTCACTTATGTTGGACCCTCTGGCGCACGGGCAGCAAGTGCAGGTACTTATATTCTTTATGCCAGTCATGTCGCAGCGATGGCTCCAGGGACAAATTTAGGCGCGGCCACTCCAGTACAAATCGGTGGACTTGGCTTTACACCTGAAGAGCCAAGTGACTCCGAAAAGGATGATACTCAGAAGGCAGTTAAATCGACTGGCGACACGATGACACATAAAATGGTTAACGATGCGGAAGCCTATTTGCGCTCTTTAGCACAGATGCAAGGGCGAAATCCAGAATGGGCAGCAGAAGCTGTGCGTCAATCTGCCAGTTTATCGGCAGAAGATGCTTTGGAAAAAGGCGTTATTGACTTGATAGCCGTGGATATACCACAATTGCTCAAAAGAATAAATATGAGAACAGTCAAACTATTAGGTGAAGAACGTCAGCTTTCAACTTTAGAGATGAAGATACAAACCTATAAACCAGATTGGCGAAATAGGCTACTGTCTGTCATTACTAACCCCAATGTCGCCTATATTCTTATGCTGCTAGGCTTTTACGGATTATTTTTTGAGATGGTTAATCCAGGCAGTGTATTACCAGGTGTCATAGGCGGTATTTCCTTATTACTCGCCTTATTTGCCTTTCAAGTATTACCCGTGAATTTTGCAGGTATGGCATTGATTTTATTGGGAATTGCCTTCATGGTGAGTGAAGCGTTTATACCGAGTTTTGGTGCGCTTGGCATAGGTGGTTTGATTGCCTTTGTGATTGGCTCTGTCATTTTAATAGATACAGAAACGCCAGATTATGCCATTTCTCGTTCTCTTATTGGCGGGATTAGTTTAGCTAGTCTCCTCTTTTTTTTATGGGTTATCGGTGCCATCGTTAAGATACGCGCAAAACCCGTCGTTAGCGGGCGAGAAGAAATGATCGGAAAAGAAGGTAAATGCTTGAGTAATGAGGGTGAACCATTGCGTGTCACTGTTCACAGTGAAGCTTGGAATGCACAAGCTTCGATTTCCATTAGCCCGGGAGAGCGTATTAAAGTAATCAGTATAGATGGACTCATCTTAAAAGTTGAACCGATACGCTAACCTTTCAGTGAAAAATAGGAGTTAATTATGTCTAATTATGTTATTGGTATTGGTATTGTCTCTTTAGCCATTTTATTTTATTCCGTAAGAATATTGCGCGAATATGAACGTGGCGTGGTCTTTCTTTTAGGACGTTATCAAACAATCAAAGGACCTGGATTAATCACCATTATCCCATTTGTTCAACAAATGGTTTTGGTCGATCTGCGTACAGTCGTCATGGATGTGCCTACCCAAGATGTCATCTCGCAAGACAATGTGTCGGTTAAAGTCAACGCGGTGGTTTATTTTCGGGTGATGGAACCAGATAAAGCTATCATCCAAGTTGAGAACTTTCAACAAGCAACCAGTCAACTGGCTCAAACGACGCTACGTTCCGTTTTAGGTCAACATGAACTGGATGATATGCTTTCTGGACGTGACAAACTTAACAGTAGTATCCAGGAAATTCTGGACCGGCAAACCGACGCTTGGGGGATAAAAGTGGCTAACGTCGAAATCAAACATGTTGATTTGAACGAATCGATGATTCGAGCCATTGCCCGTCAAGCAGAAGCGGAGCGTGAACGCCGCGCCAAGATCATCCACGCCGATGGTGAATTTCAAGCCTCTCAAAAATTGCAGGAAGCGGCAAGGATTTTATCCAAAGAACCTCAAGCAATCCAATTGCGCTATTTGCAGACGCTCAGTGATATTGCCAATGAGGATAAGAGCCATACTGTCATTTTCCCATTGCCCATGGATCTGATTCGTCCTTTACAGGATTTGCTTGATCAAAAATTAAAAAAATGAGACCATTCGAGGCGAAAGTCAGAATGTAGTGGGATGGTGGGCAAACCACGTTTGCCCACCCTACCTGGCTGAAGTGGATACCCAGTGGTGGGAAGCAGCGTTACCAATAAACAAAAAGGAAGCAATAAAATGAGTATAGGTATATTTTCATATATCGGAACATCGTATGTTAAGGCGGCGAAAAATACATTTTATTTCACAAAGCATGCCCCATTTTTGCTGAAACCATTTGCATTGGCATTCGCTCTATTTTATTCAGTTATTCTATTGATTATTAGTCTTTTTTTCTATGCTCTAATTATCTTAGATTGGTTAGGCAATCTAACTGATACATTGAGAAAGGGTTTGCTTAATGCAATAGATAGACAGAGCAGGAAGATAAATAATGGCATTCTGTCATTTATCTTAAGTCCAATAATTATTGTTCTATTGTCACCGTTGTTTTTGCTTTCGGTGTTCATCCCAAAGGTATCAAGTACTCCAGTCGAGGATTTTGCTGTCAATGAAATATCCGATATTTTTAGTGGGGCTGGTGCCTTTAAACGAATTAACAAGATTATATGGGGTGCAGCAAGAAGGTTATTTAGATATGTAGGAAATACCAACCTTATACTTATGCCAATTTTAGCAATCATAGCAATTTTGTACTCAATTGTTTTAATAGCCGTTGGCTCAATATTTGCTATTTTGATACCTCTTGATTGGATAAGTTATTTGATTGAATCAATACGACAAAGAATTGTTAGTTTTACAAATAATCAGCAGCAAAAAATACGATATAGTGGTAGCTCATTTCTCATTGCTCCCGTTTTATTAGCGGTTTTAGCACCCCTATTTCTTTTGCTTTTGATTATTCCAAAGTTTACAACACAGCTAGATGTTGAAGTGTAAACAAGCATCACCTTGGGTTAAATGTGGAATTGTAAGGTGGGTTTCGCTATAGCGAAACTCACCTTTTTTTTGTCCACCACAATATAACTCGTAAGCCACATATGTTTGATTGATAAATTATGATTTGGTAGGGTGCATAAGCGATAGCGTCATGCACCTTATATAATAGAATAATAGGGGACAGACCACATTTATTTTCAAAGCATTTTTTGCTAAAATCTTTGCATTTTTTTGCTAAAATCTTTTGTTCAGACGAGCAAGCGTAGCATGGGTAAATTGAGGGATGGATTGATGAATCATCGTAGCAATCATAATTAACTGATGTGACGCAAGGTGCTTCCAAGTTCCACCGATTTCATCGGTGGTATTCAAATTGGAAGAACCCTGCGTAACATCAGTAATTAATTGAAAAATGGTGCCGTTTCACTCACCTACGCTTACTGAGTCATGTAGGGTGGTTTCGAGGTTTTAGTTTTTTGAAGAAAAACTAAAACCTCGAAAACGTCTTTTTGTTGTCCACCACTTTTTTAATGAGGAAGCCGTTGCACGAAAAGGACTTTGCCCACCCTACATGACTTAAAACAAGCGTAGCTTGCTTAAAGACGTTGCCTACCTGGCTTGCTTCATCACAATAATGGTCTTGTAACCCGTATTAATTGATTGTCTAATTGCTGTACCTCTCTAATTTGTTCATCAATTCTTTGAGCTAATTGTTGGTAATCCTTATTGTGAGTACATGAAATAATGCCGCTATGCTCATTATTTGTATGTAGCCTGTAAAAATCCTTGTGATTGTGCGTCAGTATCACACGCATTTCAGAAACGGCATAAACCAATTGCGCTTTATCATCAGTTCCTTTTCCAGCTTTTCCGATTTCTTGAGTGGTTTTGATGTCATACCCCATTTTCCTTAATATTTTGACAGCAAGGTAATTAAAATCTTCATCGGCATAAAGTTTAATCATAAACCATTCTCTTCTTCAATTTCTTGATCTATTTCATTTTGATAAAGAGCATAATACTTCCATGCTGCTTTTAAATCCGATTGCTTAAGACTCGGATAAACTTCTAAAAGTTCGCTATCAGACGTGTCTTCTTGCCGATATTGTACCAAGCTCCTGACAGGAATGCGGGTATTGCGAATATGTGGACTACCGCCACAGATTCCCTGCGTTTTTTGAACCAAGTGGTTATCCTTGTTTTGAGGATATACATCTTGAAAAACACGATTTTTGAGAGATAAAACGAAATCTAGCGTTTTTTCAAGTTTTTCGATTGAAAGATTATGAATTTCGTGTAAGAGTCTATTTTCTATTTCAACTTGATTCATTGATTTTATCCTCCCTTGGTATTAGCAATGATCGTAGCGAAGTTACCGCGTTGATCGCAGCGAAGCGGTGTTAGTTTATCCAAAACAGAGTTTGGGAACGGTAACTACTCAGGGCTACTCAGGGCAACCATAAAGGATTGCCCCTACAACATTTCAGCCTAAAGTTTTTCTTCAAAAAACTTTAGGCTGAAATATTCTTAATACGGACGAAAATATTCTGATGTAGGCTGCACCCCCTTGTGGTTGCCCTGAGTAGTTACTGGGAACGAATAGTTTATTTTCTATTTCAACTCATTACCTTTAGATTAGCAGGGCAAAATGATGTGTTAGTATAACACGCCCTTCGGAAAAATAAAAGCCCCTACTGAGTCTGCTTATAGCATTTCCTTTTTGAGTTAAATACATCATTTTGTAGGGGCAATCCTTTATGGTTGCCCTGAGTAGTTACAAAAAAGATTAAAAGAGAGCATTGAGCTTTCATTCAATACTTGAATAATAGTAGGCAAAAAACCGTTCAAAATATGAGATACTTTTTTTACAATCTCAAATTGATTTCTTAAAATGCGAGACTTTGCACAGTTGCCTTATTTAGAAACTGCCCGTTTCTTGCTTCACTAACGCCCAAAGTAAGACAATGATGAACATTCCCAATTACAAAAATATTAAACTCATTTACGAAAGTAGCAACTCTTTCGTTTTTCGTGCGATAAATAAGGATAATCAACAGGTTATCCTCAAGATGTTTAAAGAAAATTATCCATCGCCTGAGGAATTGACGCGCTATCAGCAAGAATATGACTTCATGCGCCGCCTAGCCGATTTGGATGGCGTTATCAAAGTCTATCGCCTCGAAAAATATCAAAAAACACAAATGATATGTTTAGAAGATTTTGGTGGCGAGTCTTTAAAGTATTGGCTAACAATGCGTTCCTTTAGTCTGGATGAATTACTTCGCCTTGCTATTCGTCTCAGCGATATTTTGGAAGAAGTACATAAAAAACATATTATTCATAAGGATATTAATTCCACCAATCTCGTTTGGAATCCTGTGACTGATGTACTGAAAATAATTGATTTTGGCATTTCCACCAAATTATCACAGCAACAGATCACGTTTAAAAACCCCAATTTTTTAGAGGGAACTTTAGCCTACATCTCCCCAGAACAAACGGGGCGGATGAATTGCGCTTTGGATTATCGCACTGATTTTTACTCACTGGGGGCAACGCTTTACGAATTATTTACTGGCGTTGTGCCTTTTAATGCGACAGAACCGATGGAATTAATTCATTGTCATCTCGCCAAACAACCCGTGCCGCCTTTTGAATTGATGAAAAGGGCAAAAGAACAGGATTTGATAAAAGGGGTAAAAAAAGCGATTTCTGCTATCATATTGAAATTATTAGAAAAAACAGCAGAAGATCGCTATCAAAGTCTCTATGGACTTAAAACCGATCTTCAGGAATGTCAGCTTGCTTTGTCTGAAGGTAAAACACTTGACTCTTTTACTCCGGCTCAAAACGACATTTCTGCTTCCTTTCAAATTCCGGAAAAACTTTATGGGCGTGAATATGAAATAAAAACCTTACTCGCCGCTTTTGAGCGCGTGGCGGGCAGTTCCTCATCAACAAGGAGCCAAACCTCAGAGGTTTCTAAAACCTCTGAGGTTTTTCGTGAAATGAGCCAAACCGAGGTTTTTCCTGAAATGAGCCAAACCTCAGAGGTTTCTAAAACCTCTGAGGTTTTTCGTGAAATGAGCCAAACCGAGGTTTTTCCTGAAATGAGCCAAACCTCAGAGGTTTCTAAAACCTCTGAGGTTTTTCGTGATAAAAGCGAAATCCTGTTAATCACTGGTGATTCAGGTATTGGTAAATCGGCATTGGTTAAAGAAGTGTATAAATTGCTCACAAAAAAACGGGGCTATTTTATCACCGGAATTTTTGACACATTTCAACGCAATATTCCTTACAGTGCTATCGTTACCGCTTTTGAAGAATTAGTGCAACAACTCCTGACGGAAGGCGAAACGCAATTAGCACAATGGAAAGAGAAATTATTAGCCGCCCTGGGTAGTAATGGACAAGTCATTATTGATGTCATTCCAAAGATGGAACGGATTATTGGGCAACAACCGGCTCTCCCTACCTTAGAAATAACAGAATCTAAAAACCGTTTTAACTTGGTTTTTCAAAACTTTATACGGGTATTTTGTCAACCTGATCATCCCTTAGTGATTTTTTTGGACAACTTGCAATGGGTAGATTCGGCAAGCCTGAAATTATTAGAAATGGTGATGATGGATAGGGATACTACCACCCTATTCTTGATAGGGGCTTATCGGGATGTTGAACCAAATCATCCTTTAATGATGGCGTTTGACGTACTCCATAAAGAAAACGTGATCATTAATCAAATCACCTTAAAGCCTTTAACTTGTGAAGAGATTAATCAATTAATTACAGAGAGTTTGCATCAAAAAGCAGTGGATTCACTAACCAACGTGGTGATGCGTAAAACAAAGGGCAATCCGTTTTTTGTGAATCAATTTCTTCACAAATTGGTTGAAAACAAATTACTCCATTTTGTTTCTAAAAGAGGCACTTGGGAATGGGATTTAGAAAAAAATGAGGCGGTGAATATCACCGATAATGTGGTGGATTTGATGATTTGTCAATTGAAAAAATTGCCTCAATCAGCGCAGCACGTTTTACGTTTAGCGGCTTGTGTGGGTAATTATTTTGATTTGGATACCTTATCTTTCATTTATAAAAAGTCGGTTTCCGACACTTTCAATGATTTGATGCCGGCGATGATGGAAGGAATTATTTTATCCACCACACAATTGGAAATCATGATTAAAGAGGAGAATTCGCCTTATACGATTCGCCATTTCCAATTTCTCCATCATCGTTTTCAACAGGCGGCTTATGCCCTGGTTGATGAGGTTAAGAAAAAAGCGGTGCATTTACAAATAGGGCGTTTGTACCTTCAAAATATCCCAGACGAAGCGTTAGAAGAACAAATTTTTCATATTGTTGGACAACTTAATCTTGGCTTTGAATTGGTTGAGGAAGATTCACTGCAATTAAAAATGGTTCAATTGAATTTGAAGGCGGGAGAAAAAGCGAAAGAGGCCACAGCTTATGCTGCTGCTAAACAATATTTTAGCTTTGGGCGGAAGATATTGCAGAGTCAACTTTGGGAAGAGCATTATGACTTAACTTTTGCTTTATACAAGGAGGAAGCAGAAGTGGAATATCTCAATGGTCATTTTGAGCAGTCAGAGGCTTTGATTCAAGAGATACTGGTTCAGGCTAAATCGCCATTGGAGAAGGTGGAAATTTATAGAATGCTTGTGGTTCAATATACCATGAAAGGGGAATATGTCGAAGCGGTTAAAATCGGGAGAGAGGGGTTACGGTGCTTAAATATTGATTTACCAGAAAGCGATTTCAAAACCGCTTTTAAAAAAGAAATGGCTAAAGTCAATCTGGGCAACAGAACGATTGGCTCACTGATTCACCAAGATAAAGTCACCAATCGGGAAATTATCCTTGCCATCAGATTATTAAGATATATGGCTATCCCCGCTTATTTTTTTGATCAGGATATCTGGTTTCTTCTGACGATGAAAAATGTCAATTTATGTCTAACGTATGGACAAGTACCAGAAACGCCTCCCATTTTCTGTGCTTATGGTATTATACTCGGCACTATTTCCAGAGATTATCAAGCGGCTTATCAATTTGGTTTGGTTGCTATTGAAATCAGTGAAAAGCTCAATCGTTACAAATGCCAAACCAAAGTCATGATGGGTGGTTTTTTGATGCCCTGGGTAAAACATATCAAATATAGCATAGCGGTGATTGATGAGGGGTATCAAGCGGGGCTGGAATCGGGTGATTTACAATATGTTGGTTATTTGATGATTTTGCAGCTTTTTAATCGGTTCTATCAAGGTGACAATTTGCAAAAGATTTTATCAGAGATTTCAAAGGGGTTGTCTTTTAACAGAAAAGCCAAAAATCCATTTCCAACGAATCTGATATTAGGCTTTCAAATGTTCGTTTTCAATTTAACGGGATTGACAGAAAGTCGAGAAGATTTTCATAATGAAGACATGAGTGAAGCGCAATATTTGGAGCAGAACAAAAAACATCAAAACATTCTATGTTACTGTTTTATATTGAAATCTCAAATCTTTTATCTCTATGGTGAACCTGCCAGCGCAATTCAGTGCGCTATCGAAGCCGAAAAGCGACTTGATTTGATTCGTGGCGTTGTCACGCTCGTCGATAATCACTTTTATTATTCACTGAGTTTACTTGCTCTCTACCCCACCGTTTCTGCGGAAAAACAGGTAGAATATTGGAATAAAGTCGAAGAGAAGCAAAAGCAGATGAAAATCTGGGTTGATCATGCTCAAGAAAATTTCTTACACAAATATCAATTAGTCGCTGCTGAAATCGCCCGTATTTCTGGCAAAGATTCAGAAGCGGTTTTTCTCTATACCCAAGCGATAGCTTCTGCTAAGAAAAATGGATTTGTCCAAGATGAAGCATTGGCTAATGAATTAGTTGCCCAATTTTGGTTAGCTAAAGGCTTTGAGCAGTATGCCAATATCCATCTCTGCGAAGCGCATTATGCTTACCAGCAGTGGGGGGCAGTGGCTAAGATTGCGGATTTTGAGGAAAAATACCCCTTGTTAGCACTATCCTCAACGCCAGTTTCAACGCCAGTTTCAACTTCCACCGTTTTAAGAACGCAAAATTTTTCGCTATCGACTCAAACGACTTCCAGTTACTTAGACTTAAATAGTATGGTGAAAGCGTCTAATGCCCTGTTAGGAGAAATCGTTTTGAGTCGTTTATTAGAAAAAATGATGCAGATTGTCATTGAAAATGCTGGGGCAGAAAAGGGCTTTTTGCTACTACCACAACAAGATAAGTGGTTTATTGAAGCGGAAGGGCATGTTAATAGCACTGATGTGACTGTCTTGCAATCCATCGCGCTTGAAAAAAGTGAGCAAGTTTCGGGCAATATTATTCACTATGTTGCTCATACTCAAGAAGAGATCGTGTTGCACGATGCCACAGAATCTAGCCACCATTTTACCCACGATCCGTACCTCGTCAAATTCTGCCCAAAATCGGTATTATGTGCGCCGTTGATCAATCAAGGAGAGTTAACAGGTATTTTGTATTTAGAGAACAACTTGATGACAGGCGCATTTACACAAGAAAGGTTGGAGGTGTTAAATCTGTTATCCTCGCAAATCGCGCTCTCTATTAAAAATTCATTATTATACAATAACTTAGAAGACAATGTTGCAGAACGTACTCGTGAACTGGCGCAAGAAATCGTCGTCAGAAAAAGCGCAGAGAAAGCGGCTAAAGTGGCGAACAAAGCGAAAAGTGCTTTTTTGGCGAATATGAGCCATGAACTTCGCACGCCACTTAATGCGATTTTGGGCTTTGCCCAAATTATGACTCGTAGCAAAAAACTTGATCATGAAAACCAAGAAAATATCGGTATTATCAGCCGTAGCGGCGAACATCTTCTGACACTCATTAATCAAGTACTTGATCTGACAAAGATTGAGGCGGAACGGATTACCCTTAATGAAATCCAGTTTGATTTATACCGTTTGTTGGAAGATTTAGAAGATATGTTCAATCTTAAAGCAGATGATAAGCATTTACAATTGATTTTTGAGCGTGAACCATCCGTTCCACAATATCTTCTTGGTGATGAAGTGAAATTACGGCAGGTGTTGATTAATTTGCTGAATAATGCCCTTAAATTTACTCAAGAGGGCGGTGTGATAGTGCGTGTGGCGGTTTCTGAAGAAGGCAAGTCCATTTCTCAACTTCACTTTGAAGTCGAAGATACGGGACCCGGGATTGCATCCAATGAGTTAGATCAACTTTTTGAAGCCTTTGTGCAAACGAGTACAGGCAAACAAACTTCTGAGGGAACCGGCTTGGGTTTAACGATTAGTCGTCAATTTGTCCAATTAATGGGCGGAGAGATGATTGTGAAGAGTGAAGTTGGGCGTGGCACGACGTTTGAGTTTAGCCTGCCATGTCAATTAGCGGATGCGAGTGAACTTAAAAAAACGACTTCTAAAAAACAAGTGATCGCTTTGGTGCCAAATCAACCCCGCTATCGGATTTTGGTTGTAGATGATAAATGGGCAAGTCGGCAATTGTTGATCAAACTGCTTAGTCCTCTTGGCTTTGAGATTCAGGCGGCAGAAAATGGTCAAGAAGCCATTGAGATTTGGGAAAAATGGCAACCACATTTGATTTGGATGGATATGCGGATGCCAGTGATGGATGGCTATGAGGCGACTCAGCGGATTAAGGCTCAACTTTCAGGACAAGCAACGGCTATCATCGCCCTGACAGCCAGTGCTTTAGAAGAAGAACGGGCAATTGTTCTTGACGCGGGTTGTGATGACATGTTACGGAAACCCTTTCAGGAAAGCAATATTTTTGAAGTCATGCACAAACATCTTGGGGTGCGTTATATTTATGAAGAGGAGATTGCCGAACCAGAAAACGAGGAAGAGATTAAAATCCCAAATCTCGCGGCTCAAATGGCTAAATTACCAGAATCTCTATTCGTACCACTTCAAAATGCCATCGAATGCGCGGATTTACAAGCCATGAAGCCGCTTATTGAGCAGATAAGTGAAAACGATAAACCATTGGCTAAGACATTGAATAAATTGGCGAAGAATTTTCGTTTTGATATACTTCAAGAAATTCTTGAAGAAATGGTTTAAGAAATCCGATTTTTGAAAAAAATCGGATTTCTAATTATCTTCTTCTCATCACACGCTGTTTTTCTCGATTCTCATCCTGCGTTTTGCAATCAATGCACTTTATTGCGGTAGGTCTAGCCTCCATGCGAGAGATACCAATTTCAGCTCCGCAACTTGCACAAAAACCATATTCGCCACTCTCAATCGTTTTCATGGCTGTATCAATTTTTTTAATTAATTTACGCTCCCTATCCCGAGTGCGTAATTCTATTGAAAATTCTTCTTCATGCGAAGCCCGATCATTTGGATCGGGAAAATGTTCAAAATCATCCTGCATATGATGCACAGTCTTATCGACTTCTCCCATTAAATTACTTTTCCATTGCAACAAAATTTGCTCAAAATGTTTAAGTTGTGCCTCACTCATATATTCTTCCCCCTCGCTCTTATGATAAGGGGTGAAGATGAGTTCAGTCGTGTTGGCATCAGACATGATTTACTTTCCTTTAAAAAAATGCTTACAACTCAGCCTTGAAATCAATTGCAAGGCTGAAAGCATTCGAGGCTAAAGTTTTTCTTCAAAAAACTTTAGCCTCGAATAGTCTGTTAAAACAGACTAATTAGAGTTTAGTAAAAATTCGTTTATTTCGTTAATTCGCTGTACTATTAGCATATCAACCTCAACAACATTGCATTAATTATACCATAAAACATGCCCTGGACTATTTTCCCCCTCATTTTTTTATTACTCACAGCCTGTAGCCAACCACCGCCCCCCACACGTACAGCCAGAAAACCCTCTACTCATCTAGTAAAAACAGCAATAGTCAAACCGCAACCTTTAACCACAGCAGCCGTTTACACTGGCAGTTTACGAGCTAGGCGCGTTGCACGTATTTTCACGCAAGAAACAGGGCGTATTACTCATTTACCCTTTTACGAAGGTGATAGCATTAAAGCGAATGCACTGCTTATACAATTAGATGATGCCCTCTTAAAAGCAGAATTAGACAAGGCGATAGCGACTCATAAATATGCCCATCTCAATGTACGCCGTTTAGAGAAGTTGGCAAAAAAGCATTTAGTTTCCGCAGATGAATTATTACGCGCACAAACGGAACAGGAAATTGCCAAAGCAGAAGTTATTATATTGCGAACCCGTTTAAGCTATACAAAAATGACAGCCCCCTATGCTGGCATCGTTACAGCCCGTTTAGCAGAGCCGGGCGACGTGATTAGTGCGAATACTCACCTATTAACTCTCATTGATCCTGCTTCATTAATTATAGAAGTCCATCTTTCAGAAAAACGCTTATCACAAGTTAAACAAGGAGAAATCACTTCTGTTCAAATTGACGCACTTGGAACAAGAAGGTATAAAGGCATTATCTCACGCATTCATCCCACCATTGATTCCCGTACCCGTTTTGGGCGAATAGAAATCGCTTTGCGCCCTTTACCCAAAGGGGTACAAGAAGGACAATTTTGCCGCGTTACTTTGATAAGCCAAATATCACCCAAATTGAGTTTACCTTATAGCGCGTTACGTCGAGATCGTGAAGGCGAATATGTGTTTTTAGTGGATGAGAATAAGGCGCAACAACAAAAAATACGCAGTGGGCGGCGTTTAGCTGATAGGGTTGAAATATTGGAAGGACTAAAAATAGGACAAACTATTGTTATAAAAGGATTTTTAGGATTGGAAGCGGGTAAAAAGGTGCAGATTGTGGAATAATGACTTGTTCCCACGGTGGCGCGTTGGAACGAGGAAAACTACAAGGATTGTATATAAGTCAAAAAGTAGGGTGGGCAAGGTGTTTTGGGTGCAACGGCTTCCTTAGCTTTAGAAGGTGGGCAAAAAAACACTTGCCCACCTACAGACTTAAACCTCGAATAAAGTTTTTTGAATACTTTAGCCTCGAAGTTCACTCCCCTGATCCGTTGTACTAAATATAGAACAGTGGTTTTTCTTCAAAAAACTCAAGTCGAGGTTAAAGTTTTTTTAAAGAAAAAACTTTAACCTCGACTCTCGAACAGCACCTGAGTAGTTACCAATAAATATTTTTCTAATCAAGTACTGGACTTAAACAGGTTAAAAGCGTTATTATTTCCATTGATGATTGTGTTTCCTAATATTGTCTATTGACGAATCAAACGCTTTTTATCCAATCCGATGAAACGTCGATTGAACATATTGTTCGTATTTTAGGGATGTTTGTTAAGATGATTTCTGCGTAAGGAACGTGGTAAGACTGACGCAATTGTGACGAGAAACCCCGTTTTTTTGAAAAAACGGGGTTTCTTTTTATGTCGGTTATTTCCTATTCTCAACACGCCTCCCCAACAATCCGTTTTATTCCCAAATCCGTTGTACTCACTGATGTTACGCACTATGTTTCCAAGAGGTTTAAGAAATCCGATTTTTGAAAAA
>JAOZSV010000004.1:0-51601 GCA_029939505.1 Thiotrichaceae bacterium
AACGTCTTTTTGTTGCCCACCGAACGTTGTTGCCGGCCCCAAAATATGTCACACCATCAGTGGTGAGCAATAAAAACACATTGCCCACCCTACGACTGTACCTAGGGCGTTGCCCTAGGCTGTAATAATTCGCCCCGTTGGGGCTAGGAATTAGCATTTGAAAATTTATGTGTGTTTTTTTTCCAATTTCTTTCCCGTTGTACCCATTCCCTTTTAATAAAATGAGTATAAATACATTGGCATTACACAAAGCGGGAATAGAAATCGACAACCGCTGGTTAATGCAAGACGCTTCATTAACGCTATTATCTGGGCAATTAACGGCGTTTATTGGGCAAAATGGTGCCGGTAAAACTACGTTGCTCCGATTATTAGCGGGACTCTGGCAACCGACGGTGGGTTTGGTGACGCTGAATGGGCGCGAATTGCAGCAACACCTCGCTTTTGTACCTCAAAACAGCCAGATTGATTTTGCCTTTACCGTAAAAGCTATCATTACAATGGGACGTAATCCGCACCTTGGACGCTTTCAGCATGAAACCGAATATGATCATCTATGCGTAGAGCAAGCCATGATAAAAACGGATGTGGCTCACCTTGCTAATCGGCTAGTGACTGAACTCTCCGGCGGGGAATGGCAACGGGTTGTGATCGCCCGCAGCCTTGCCACGGAAGCCAATATTATTTTATTAGATGAACCCACCGCCAGTCTCGACGTGGGTCATTCTCTTGAAGTCCTTGATTTATTAAAAGAATTAGCTAAAGAAGGCAAAACGGTGGCATTTTCTATGCATGATATTAATACAGCAGCGCGCTATGCTAATAAAATCGTGCTGGTGCATCAAGGTGGCATTGTTGATAGCGGCAAACCTGAAAAAGTGTTGACGGATGAGGCGATTAGTGATGTTTTTGGAGTGAGTGTGGAAAGGGTGGCGGTTTCTACGGGGGAAACCATTTTATTTTTTTATTCAAATTATTAAGCAGGAGCAATTATGGCAAGTATTTCAACCAAACGCGTTGATGCTGGACAAACTAGCCTTATCGGTGGTTTCGTGTTCCTAAAAGTAGTTTGCGTGTTGAAGCCGGTGGGACAGTTGACGAACTGAATGCCGTTACGGGCTTTGCCCGTTCAATCTGCGAAGATACTGAAGTGTGTGAACTCGTCAAAGTCATTCAACGTGAATTATTTACCGTTGGCTCATCATTGGCGACACTGCCTAATGGTAAAAAATTACCGCCCAAAATCACTGATGAAATGGTTGATGTGCTCACTGAGCATGTTCATCGTATAGAAAGTATTGAAGGCCTGTTATTTGATTGGTCGTTACCGGGGGAACACACGGTTTCAGCGGCCTTTGATATGGCGCGTACCGTTTGCCGTCGCGCTGAGCGTCATATTGTCCATTTGATCGAGTCAGGCGAACAAATCGATTCAAACATTTTGCCTTACATCAGCCGCTTGTCAGATATGTTGTGGTTACTGGGTCGTTTGGTTGAATTACGGGCAGGAGTGGATGCCGGCTTACGCGATGATACAAATAAAAAGGCGCGTTGGTCACGCGCTTGGTAAGACCTCCTATCAATTGTCGCTGGTCAAATTGGAAGCCTTAGCAATAATGCTCGGAACACTTTTTGCATGACTTATCGCTGTTCAGATAAATAATTAGGTTGGCTTCATTACGCCTTTAGGCGATGTCTCTGATCAATGGTATAGATATGCAGAGGCTCTTGCAAAACGGGTAATAGGTCATCATAGCTTTTGTCTAGGCGTTTGTCGGATTTCGTGAGCTAACATATTGATTGTATTGGTTTATGATTCACAATTCATTCTAAGGCGGTTGCAGAATGACCACTTTTTTATGGTCTCTCCCTTAACACCTATCAGTTTGTAAAAAAGGCTATTTTTCGAGTGTGACCTCCATTTGATGTAGATTAGGTGGGCAACAAAAAGACGTTGCCCACCCTACGAACTGGAGTCCAAACTTTAGTTTGTGCATATCAAACTAAAATCGTCGATTGGACTCCGTCACCCACATTGCTCAGTTTTTTGAGCGCAAGCCTATTAGCTTGATAATTTGGTAGTCCTGTAAAAGTAGTGATGGTGTTCAAACGGATACTATCCCGGCAAGGGATAGCATCCGTCAAATCGCTACATGTTTAGGACTACCGATAATTTATTAATAACCTGTTTATTTATAAGCTATTTTACCTACGAGGTTCGGAAAACCATTTTCGCTTTCAAAGTTGGTTAGTTGACTTAAAATGTATTGGTAATGATCCCATGAAAAAGCGTCTCAGATGGGGTAGTACGCTCATTGGTATGACCTTATGTATTGCGACATGGCAATTCAGCCAAGGCAAAGGGCTCTATTTCCAAGCTTGGTTAGCACAGGGTTTGCTGCACACGGCTTGGGTACGTACTCAAGCCAGTGGTCATCAAGTCAAACCTTGGCCTTGGGCAAACACTTGGCCCCTTGCACGTTTATTAGTGCCCCGCTTAAGCGTGAAGCAAGTAGTCCTTTCCCATACCAACGATGGCATGTCCGCTTTCGCACTCGGGCATTTGGACAATAGCGTTCTGCCCGGTGAATTGGGCAATAGTGTCCTCAATGTGCGTTATGGTACCTATTTTGGTTTTTTGAAGGCATTAGAGTTGGGCGACATGTTGGTGCTGGAATCCCTACGCAGTGGGCGCTGGCACTATCAGGTTTCAGCCATTTATATTGTTGATAAAACGGACACCCTTTTGGTTGAACCGAGTTTGAATCGGCGTTTAACCTTAGTGAGTTGCTATCTTTGTACTGAAGAAAAAGATAGACGACGTTATGTTGTGGTTGCCGATGAAGTTGAGACAATGGCATGAATTTATTGATTGTTGTCAATTGTCAATTGTCAAAGCGGTTATCGGTAACCGTTGTCCATTCACTTGTAATACACCTGCCTGCAATTGCATACGGGTGTAATAGTAGTCAGGCTTATTCTTGGCAGGCACCAAAATTCCTTGAACTAACCATGTTTTTAGGTGTTGTCTTATTTTATGCTGTGCTGCGGGTGTGATTCCCGGCAAAGTTTCTTCGGTGAGTTGCTGGAACAAAGATTGAGGAATGTGCATTTCCAGTTGTGCATTCAGGGCATTGATAAGCAAAGACGGATTGAATAAAGCAAAAACAATCCCCTCAAACGCTTCAATTTTAATCCGCAGATCACCCTGTAATTCACCCTTTGGCGTGTTAAAATGCAAGTGAGTCATCGCAAATTCGGGCGCGTTTTTTAATAACGCCATGCCATCTGACATTAATCGATACATCGCCATGTTACCCCCCCCATTTGGGGATGACAATCTTTGATGATGTATTTTTACCAACGTGTTTTTGATACGTTGCAAAGTCGGCGCATGCAAATGACGTAGTTCAAAATCACCATAAATAGGCCCATAGTGCTCAGTCCCGACGTGTATTTGCTGCAAATTCGTGTTTACCGCTATTCTCAAATTTTCGTCAATGACGTGATTCGAGCCATGCAGCTTAATCCCTTCTAATTTCACCGGTAGCATTTGAAAACCCGTTAGTTGCATATCTGCAATACTGAGACTACCTTCATTTGGTATGAAATCCGCGCCCGGCTGCGTCAAAACATTGAATTGAGCATTTTGTATGACCATGCGACCTTGAGGGGTGTTTAATTGCACTTGTGGGCTGTGCATTTCCGCTTCTACGGTGGCGAAGTTGTGCTTAACGTACACACTGCCCTGTAAACCTTGCCATTGCAGATGAACGTTATTGTTTTTAATCGTTAATGCTGGCATGGTTAGTGTGCTGAGACTATCGCCATTAGTCTGCACTGCCGTCCGCACTTCTAGTAGTGCCGCTTCAACTTCAGTTGATTTAGCACTGCTTAAAGGGGCAGTGTGCAAGGTGGTACGAACTAAAGTCGATTGTATTGGCACAAATCCATGCTCAATTTCATGTAGTAAGACAAAACGCTCATTGGGCGCGGGTTCAAAGGTTGCCGGCGTATCAAAAGTGGATACTGCATAAGAGCGAAACCAACCTCGCTGATAGGTATTTTCTACCGGTTTGAGGTTCATTGCAGAATAAAAGGTTTGGTTGAATTGAGCCAAGTGTTGTTCCGCTTCACCGCCCGCCCAATAAGGAATGGTCATTATCGCTGCGAGTATGAGGAGTATAATAAACAAAAAGAATAGCCGTTTGTTCATAGTGTTGTTTAATGGGTAATGGGCGCTATGCAAAAGTTGACAGCATCGCTCCAACTTTCGCGACGATTGGGTAATGGGTGAAATAAGTCATTATACCAATTACTAACGCAGATTTTGCGGATTACGTCGGTTACGCAGATTACTGTGCTTTAAAAATCCAAATGGTTTTCCAAGCGGTTTTTGTTCAAATTACTTTCTAAATCAACTTGTTATTAACGAATGAGAAATGGTTTATGAAATATTCGCCACCTTTTGTTCGCTATTTTTGAACCATGCCATTTATTTTTATCATCTTATTAAAGAACTCAAAAATAGCCTCTTACCTATTACTCGACTCGCAAGTTTTTAGTCTGACAATAAGAACTCCAATGCGATTGCATATGAACAGATTAAAACCGTTAACGACAAGGATTGTATATAACAAAGGATTGGTGAGCGAGCTGTCTGGTTGAAATCCACATCTCTTAGGTTGTTGAATTTGCCCAAACATTTTATATCGATGCGGATTGGTGAGTTTGTTGTTTGGTTGAAATCCACATCTCTTAGGTTGTTGAATTTGCCCAAACAGACACTTGTCGTTATAGGTTTTTTAAATCCTTTTTTATATACAATCCTTGTAGTTTAGTTTTAGAAAAAACTTGTGAGTCGAGTATTACCAATGATCAGTCAATGAGACTAGACTTACCATTGTCATTGTGAGTTTGTTTCTCTCGGTTTTCATACAAAAAACGCAGTTTTTCGTCGTAAATATTAATTACAATTACATTTTCCACCGGTTGCACCTGTGGCTATTCATATTCAACCCCTTCGGGGTTGGCGCGTCGGGCACATTTTCCACCGGTTGCACTAAAGCTATTCACATTCAACCCCTTCGGGGTTGGCACTTTGATAAGGTATCAACAAAATCCGTTATAATCAGTATTTGGCAACCCTGGTATTTAAATCCAAAACGGTGTAACAATATGACTTTAAAGAAGAAACAACTAAAAAACTGGCAACAGATTGAAGAACCCACGGAAAAAGCCATCGCTGAGTATCTACAGCGACATCCTGACTTTTTTTCCCGTCATAAAGATTTATTAGCCAAATTGGAAATTCCTCACGACAGTGACGAAGCAGTCTCATTGCAGGAACGAAAATTGGCAGTCTTACGTGAAGAAAATCAGCAATTGCAGCGCAAACTGGGAGAGTTGGTTGTTATTGCTCAGCAAAATGAACAACTCAATCAGCGTGTCCAACGCTTAGTCGCAGCCCTCACGAATGTCGACGGGGTAGATGAGTTTTTTCATACTTTATACAGCATGTTATGCAATGAATTTAACACAGATACGGTGGTTATGCGGTGTTTTGAAGTGCCCCACTCTTCCGTAGCTGCAGAGCGTCAGGAATTTGTTGAATATGATGCTCAAATCTTTACTTTGTTTGAAAGTTTGCTGGAAAACAACAAACCCATCTGTGGAGAATTATCGCCAGAGCAAATTGAATATCTATTTTCTAATAGTCAAATTGCCTCAGCGGCATTAATTCCATTAGGCACGCCGGAACCACAAGGATTATTAGCGATGGGTAGTCACGATGCTTCGCGCTTTCATGCGGACATGGGTACCGATTTTCTCACATACTTAGGCAAAATAGTCAGCCATTTACTAAGAATATGGGTACGGCCTTTATAAGCTATTAATGAATTATTTATTTTCTGTTTTTAACGCTCCGCGAGGAAATGCTTTCTTTGACGCGGGGCCTCAAGTCATCATGGCACGGACAGAAATCCAATCATAAAATAAGTTTGCTTTGTTGATAACGATGGATTATGATACGCTTCACTCATTGCCCTCATATTTATAGTTTTTCTTCAACCGTAAAGCGTTTCCAAAACCTTGAAGGTTTCGTTACTCATCTTCAGTAAAAAACCGTAAAGCGTTTCCAAAACCTTGAAGGTTTCGTTACTCATCTTGACAAGATAGGAGTACAAGGCGAACCTTGTACGAAACCGGGCGCGATGATATAGGAGTACAAGGCGAACCTGGTACGAAACCGGGCGCGATTTTAAAGGAGTACAAGGCGAACCTGGTACGAAACCGGGCGTGATGAGATAGGAGTACAAGGCGAACCTGGTACGAAAAAATAGCGTGATGATTGAAATGTCACGTTGTAAAGTTAATTTGTCTAGTGACAAACGGATTTGGGGGAAGCCCGTGTTCGTGACTTTAAGTACTGAAGCATAAATTTTGAGGTATTTTAAAAGAATCATGTAGGGGGCCGGCAAAGTCTTTTATTGCCCACCATCTTCTGGAAAAAGGTGGGCAACAAAAAGAAGTTGCCCACCCTACAATGATACGCACTAACATAAGGAGACGCTTATGACATCTTTCTTAAAATGTTCTGTTGCCAGACTGATACATGTCGGTATCCTGCTGACCATCATTGGCTCACCAGCCGTTTGGGGGGCACAAACCATCGATCTGGTTTTCACCTACGGCTCTGAAAAACAAAAATGGCTCGCGGACGTGACGACCCAATTTAATCAACACCGCTTTAGAACCAGATCGGGCAAGCAAATTCAGGTACAAGCGATCCCGATGGGCTCTGGGAAAGCCATACAGGAAATTGCGTCGGGTGAACGCAAAGCCCATTTAACGAGTCCCGCCTCGGCGGCCTTTATCGAGCTTGGTAACGCAGAATCACGAACAAAACACGGTAAACAGCTGGTTGGGCCAACCAAAAATCTTGTGCTTTCCCCGGTGGTGATTGCAATGTGGAAACCAATGGCCGAAGCCTTGGGTTGGGGGGAAGAACCTATCGGCTGGGCCGAAGTGTTGAATATGACTGATCATCCTGATGGCTGGGCAGCTTATGACTACCCTGAATGGGGCCAATTCAAATTTGGTCACACCCATCCAAAACATAGCAATACGGGGTTGCTTTCGCTTTTAGCAGAAGTTTATGCGGGTGCTGGTAAAACCAAGAGACTAACACTGTCCGATGTCAATAACCCCGACACTCATCATTATGTCCAAGCCATTGAAAAAGCGGTTGTTCATTATGGGAGTTCCACCGGTTTCTTTGGGCGAAAAATGTTTGCCAATGGCCCAGAATTTCTGAGTGCGGCGGTGCTGTATGAAAATATGGTGATTGAGTCTTATAGCTCCAAATATGATTTGCCGTTTCCGATTGTCGCGGTTTATCCAAAAGAAGGGACTTTCTGGAGCGATCATCCAGTGGGCATTGTTGAACGTAGCTGGGTGACGGCCGAACATCGGAAAGCCGCTGAAATTTACATCAACTACTTGTTGGCAAAACCCCAACAAGAAAAGGCCATGAGTTATGGTTTTCGTCCCGCCAACACGCGCATTCCGCTGGCAGCACCGTTTGATGCCGCTCATGGCGTTGATCCTGATGAACCTAACACGCTGTTAAAAGTGCCTTCGGCGGAAATCATCAATGCGATTTTAGCCCTGTGGCAGGCGCGTAAAAAACCTGCCAATATCGTGTTGGTCATAGATATTTCGGGCAGCATGAAAGGCCAGAAAATCAACAATGCGCGTAAAGGTGCGTTGGAAATGCTTGCTGTCATGGGAGATGCAGATACGTTTTCAATGCTGGCCTTTAATAATCGTATTATGTGGCCCGTTAAAGGCATCTCTCTTGAAACCAAGCGTAAAAGGGCGGAACGGAAGATTAAAACGTGGTTCGCGGCAGGTGGGACAGCCCTTTATGATGCTATTGCTGATGCACATCAGTATCTTAGCGACAATCCTACCCCGGATATGATAGCCGCGCTGGTGGTACTCAGTGACGGTGAAGACACTTCCAGCCGGTTGAAACTGGATAAATTGCTGAACTAGATCAAATTGCATGAAACCAACATGATTCGGGTATTTCCAATTGGCTACGGTAAAGGTGCCAATGAAAACGTGCTGAAAAGCATTGCCGATGCAACTCACACTAAGGCTTATAAGGGTGAAGTCAAAGACATTAAGCAGATATTCGCGGAGATTGCTACTTTTTTCTAACCCCGATCCAACTCATGCAGGATCATTTCCATATCCATACCACCCCGAAATCCGATTGCTTTCAACGAGTGTGAGCTCGATTTGATGTCACGTTAGTAGGGTGGGCAACAAAAAGACGTTGCCGGCCCCCTACATTAGCTAAATGAAGGTCACACTCCTTTCAACAATCGGATTTCTTTAACTTCAATCAGATTTAGCTTTGGAAATATATGGGTAAAACAGAAACTCGTCGTATTGCTTAGCGACTTTTTTAGGCTCGCTATTTGGGGTTGCCGCGCAATTAACGGATGTTCTTGATACCGTCGAAGTTATTGCGATAGCCATTAACCCTAGTCCTAAGCTCAGAATCGTAGGAAGTCACACAGTGTTAGGTGAGGGCTTGCCGCTGTCGGCGGAATGGCAAAAAGAATTCAAGGCGTTGACTAGGTGGGAAGACTCTATTCCAATGGTGGGCACAATAGAACGAACAGTTGATATCACGGTGACAGATGTTGGCAGCCATCTGGGGATAGAACAAGCTATAGAAGGCAACGTCGATTTATTGGTGGCTTCTGAGCCTCTGCCTAATGAGAAGATAAAACAACTTTATAATCAGGGTATCTCCATTCGTTGTGCGGCAGAAATTGGCTATGATGTGATTGTTTTTGTCACTCACTTACAGAATAAGATAGATTCTGTTTCTGAACCTTCTATAAAGAAAATCTTAAAGGGAGAATATACGCATTGGTCAGATGTGAATCCGAACTGGGAAGCAAAACCCATTCATTTTTTTGCGCGTACTCAAAGTGGTACCACCAGTCTCATCTTAAAAGCTTTCACTGATTCAGATAAGGTTCGCTCGCACTTTATTGAATGTGCCTCCAATTCGGATTGTTTCAATAGAATGTTGGGTATGCATGGTTCTACTTATTGGGTGAGCTCAAGTTGGCTTTATACTCAACCACCAAACTATTTACACCCTTTCTTTATTCGACACGAGAAGTTTGAACGCCCTCAAAATCCATTTAAGGACTATTTTAAACCGGAACACTATCATCCCAAGATGATTCACCCGCTTTACATGTATGTGTTAAGTGGTGGCTCGATTGATCCCATTTCTTCGGATTACGCTAAGCTAAGCAGTTTTTTGAATATGGAGCCCTCGTGCAAGGTTCGCCTTGCACTCCTCCTGTTAATCAAGTTTAGTTATCAATCATTCAGTTATCAGTTATCACACAATTCAAGTTTTAGAGTTCATTTTCCGATTGTGTCTCTCTTTAGAAGAAAGGATTTTAAAACATTAACGACAGGGATTGTATATAAAAATTTTAAAACCCTAACGACAGGGATTGTATAATCGATGCGGATTAGTACAAAGTGATGTTTAGGTTTAATGGCATACACGATAAACTCTCAATTATGTGTGTCATTAAAATTGGCTCTATAAACCCAGAAGATAGCACAATCCAATCCTTTATTATATACAATCCTTGTAGTTATCGGCTTTAATCCCTTCTTATATACAATCCTTGTAGTTATCGGAATTTATGCTGTCAGTCCGTTGCATTCACATCACTGATAACTGCTCACTGTTCACTGAAGTTAATTTAATTTTTCTTCAATCACGTTGAGTAATTCTCCGGCAATATCCAGCCCATAAAGTTTGTCCAATTCCCTAATGCAAGTCGGACTGGTGACATTGATTTCAGTCAAAAAATTGCCGATGACATCCAAACCAACAAATATCAAACCTTTTTCACGCAACACGGGACCCACTTGACCACAAATCCATTGATCGCGTTGACTCAGCGCAATCCCTTCACCACGTCCACCGGCCGCCAGATTGCCACGCACTTCGCCAGCGGCTGGAATCCGCGCCAACGCATAAGGCATCGACTCGCCGTTCACCAGTAAAATGCGCTTATCACCCTGCTCAATTTCGGGGATAAACTGTTGCGCCATAACAAAACGCTGCTCGTTCTGCGTGAGGGTTTCAATAATCACCGACAGATTCGCATCCCCTTTGGCTACCCGAAAAATAGATTGCCCACCCATGCCATCAAGGGGTTTAAGAATGATTTCCTGATGCGTCTGCAAAAAATCGCGCAAATCCGTAGCGCGGCGCGTCACCAAGGTGGGCGTACAACATTGAGGAAACCATGCTGTGTACAACTTTTCATTGGCATCACGGAGACTTTGGGGTTTATTAACAACGAGCGTACCGGCAGCTTCTGCTTGTTCCAACAGATAGGTGGCAATAATATATTCAAGATCAAACGGTGGATCTTTTCGCATTAATATCACGGACAAGCTGCTTAAAGGTGCTGTTTGTGACGGCCCTAGCGTAAACCAATTGTTAGGTTCATCACGCACTTGCAATGGCAGCATCTCTCCATAAGCTTCCCCATCGCGCAATAATAAATCGTTTAATTCCATATACCACAGTGTCCAACCGCGTGCTTGTGCCGCGAGTAGCATCGCAAAACTGCTGTCTTTGGACACTTTGATCTTGTCGATGGGATCCATAACGATGCCGAGGTGAATAGACATAATATTCCTTTTTCATTTAATCTTGAGCAAGCGAAGTGGGGATGGTGTTAAGGTTAAGGTATTATCCCGCCTTTTCCCCCTTCGCTTGTTTTTGATGGATGTGTCTTCAGAAATGGCGGTGTGATGAAAAAAACAGATCCTTCAAGAAACTGGGTTTTCCACCTATCCGTTTTTCACATTAACACAGAGTGCACAGAGTTTCACAGAGTTTCACAGAGATTGAAGTATGTGAGTTGCTCTCTCTAAATAATGAAAATAATGACTTTGACAAACTGATAGGTGGTAAGAAAAAACGGTTTTTTTGCAAATTATGACTGGCTCTAGATCTGGCAGTTCATTTTGAATGAGTAGAATCTTCAAGCGGTGCTGCCGCTTTATCTGAAGGTGTCGAGCCTTCCGGCAGTCCATCTTCCACAACCGCGTCAATTCCAGAAGCTGTTTCTTTCAAAGCATCAATGTGAGCCTGTGCTTGTTTGCCAATTTCGCCCGTTTTATCAAGTTCCACCGCCTTTTGATATTGCGTTAAGGCCGCCTCGTTTTGCTTCATAACAGCGAGAATTTGTCCCAATTTGTAGTAGTAAAAAGCATTCTCCGGCTTCAATTTCACCGCAGCTTCATACTGCGTCACCGCTTCATCAGGTTTGCCCTGCAAAATCAGGACATCTCCCAAGCACCAATAAGCCCAGTCTTCTTTCTCGGAAAGTGTCAAGGCAGTTTGACAGCTTTTAAGAATCTTTTCTGGTTGATTAAGTTGTATCTGTGCCAAGCCGCAAAGAGCATGAGCGGCAGATTGAGCGGTATCACTCGCCGAAGTTGATTTCAAAACTTCTTCGCATTGCGTCAAGGCTTTCTCAGGCTTTTGAACCTTTATCAGTGCATAACCCAACCAGATACGGCTCCACACATAAGTCGAGTCTACTTCCAAAGCCTTGTTATATTGGACTATGGCTGGTTCATATTGTCCTAGTGCCGCCAACGTGCGACCATAAACATAATAATAACGCCATTTTAAGCGGTTCTCCTGACTCTTTTCTATAATAGGTTCATACTGAGCAAAATATTCCGGTTTATTGAGCTTTTCAAGCGCAGTCAGCAAATCGTTATAAACCAAGACAGCCTTTCTATGTTTGAGGTTCAGTGCTTCTTCATATTTAACCAGTGCCTCCTCGTATCGCTTGAGTCCAACCAACGCATTTCCCCAACCACTGTAAGTCCACGCCTGCGTTGATTTTCTTTTCAGTAACGGTATTGCTTGTTTATATTTAACCAGTGCTTGTTCATAGTCCATCAAATCAATAAGGACATTGCCCCATCTGAAGTAGTAGAACCCTTCGTCTGGTTTCATTTCCAAAGCTTGTTGGTATTTGGCAATGGCAGCCTCATATTGCGCCAAGCTGGCTAAGACAGTGCCCCATTTCTCGTAATAAGAGGCTCCTCGCCCAAGTTTCAACGCCACCTCTTTATATCGTTCAAACAGTTCCGGTTTTTTAAGGTTTTTCAGTGCCTTTACCAATTCAGGATAAACCCAATTTGTCTGTTTTAACGCCAACGATTTGGCAAATTTTTCCAGTGCTTTTTTGCTTTCCTTCAGATTAACCAGTGCTATCCCCCAATTGCCATAAAACCAAGCGATAGTTGGATCGAATTTTACCGCGGTTTCATATTTATCACTGGCTGCACGATACGCCTTTTGGTGAAGCAATGCTTTTCCCCAAGCTGCATAAGCCAGCGCGTAAGAAGGTGCCTCTTGCAGTGCTCGTTTAAATTGTGTCTCGGCTTTTTCAAATTCTTCTTTTGCAGCGTCAGCATTATCATTTGCCAAACATCTTATTGCCTTCTCTGTGAGTTGTTCACCCCAATTGGTATAAATGGAAGGATTATGAGGGTCCTTTTTTGAAGCCCGCTCATATTGACGCACAGCTTTATCAATTTTTCCAATCTTGATAAAAGCTTCCGCCAACTTGCTGTAAATGCCACCATTGTTTGGATCATGTTTCAGTGCCGTTTTATAGGCATCAATCGCATCATTAGGCTCATCCGACTCTAATAGCGTATTACCTTTCATCAGGAAAACACGCGGATTTGTTGGATCATGTTGTTCGGCTTGCGTCAATTTTTCTAAGGCTTGTTCATACTTTTTCTGATTTGTCAAAAGGCAGCTTTCCAACATCAAAGCAACCGCCGGTTCTTGACGAGACATTTGACTTTGTTGAACTTCATCAATCAGTGCGGCTAGTAACTCATCTTTTTGGTTCAAACAATAATTGTTGCCAAACAGCAATGGTTCAACCGTCTTAAGCACATATTCAGCGGCTTTTTTGATAAGCGGCTCTAGATTTTGAACATTCTTATCAGCAGATAAAGTTTTTGGCTGCTGACTGGTAATGCGAATGGTCAGGTGCAATTGGTTATCTCTTATCACAAGATCACCGTTGAGCTGATGCTGTCCAAGCCCTAACAGCCATCTGATTTGAGACACAATGGCATTCACAGAAAGCCCCAAGGTTGGCACATCAATTTCTTGGGTTGCAAACTCAGTAGACTGAACGGCTGCCATCCCTTGATGCGTTTTCAGGGTAGAACTTCTCTCAAGTTTGTAACGTTGTTCGTCCATATAACTCTGTAGCCGATGGGCAACCACTTTCCCTGAATAACCTTGCTTTTCCGCAAGCTCTAATGGCACTTCAAATGGTTGAATGATGAGTTCGTCTCGGAACAACTCCATAACCATATAGGGGAGTAACACCAAAAACAGGAGAAAGATAAAGACTTTTATGCCAAAAATAACAGACGCTTGTAATTTATCTCCCCAGTCTTTTAAGGTTTGAGCACTTGGCATTTTGATATTTGCCATTTTTGTCACCACTTCTTGTCAGTTTTAATTTTCTCAAGGTTAACTAGGAGTGCAAGGTTAACTTGCACGAGAAAAGTCATTACTGAATCGTTTGCTCTTCAGTCGTCATTGAGTTTTCTTTCAATGCATCTTTCACTTCCTCCATGTTAATCTGAGCTTGTTTGCCAATTTCACCGTTTTTATCAAGTTCGACCGCTTTTTTATATTGCGTTATGGCTGCTTCGTTTGGTTTCAGCTCAGCGAGGCTTTGTCCCAATTTGTAGTAGTAAAAAGCATTATCAGGCTTCAATTTCACCGCTGCTTCATACTGCGTCACCGCTTCATCAGGTTTGCCATGCAAAATCAGGACATCTCCCAAGCACCAATAAGCCCAGTCTTCTTTCTCGGAGAGTGTCAAGGCAGTTTTACAATTTTCAAGGGCTTTCTCTGGTTGATTAAGCCCGAACTGTGCTAACCCACAAGCCTGAGTGCCCGCTTCAGTAATATCACTCACTGAGGTTGATTTCAAAACTTGTTTGCATTGCGTCAACGCTTCATCAGGTTTTTGAACCTGTATCAGTGCATAACCCAACCAGATACGGCTCCACACATCAGTCGAGTTTACTTCCAAAGCCTTGTTATATTGGGTTATGGCTGATTGGTATTGTCCTTGTGCGGTCAAAGCGCGACCATAAGCGTAGTAATAACGCCTTTTTAAGTTGTTCTTATTACGTTTTTCTATGAAAGGTTTATACTGAGCAAAAAATGCCGGTTTATTAAGCTTTTTAAGCGTATCTAGCAAATGATTATAAACCGATTTTTTGCTAGGTTTGAGCTTCAGAGCCTCTTCATATTTAACCAATGCCTCCTCGTATCGTTTCAAGCTGACTAAAACAGTGCCCCATTTATCGTAATAAGAGGCTTCTCGCCCCGGTTTCAACCCCACCTCTTTATATCGTTCAAACAGTGCCGGTTTTTTCAGGTTTTTCAGTGCCTTTACCAACTCGGGATAAACCCAATTGGTCTGTTTTAACGCCAACGATTTGGCAAATTTTTCCAGTGCTTTCTCGCTTTCCTTCATATTAACCAGTGTTATCCCCCAATTACCATAAAACCAAGCAATAGTTGGATCGAATTTCACCGCTTTTTCATATTTCTCACTGGCAGCCCGATACGCCTTTTGGTGAAACAATGCTTTTCCCCAAGCACCATAAGCCAGCGCGTAAGAAGGTACCTCTTGCAGTGCGCGTTTAAATTGTGTCTCTGCTGCTTTAAATCCTTTTGTTGCTGCGTCAGCATTATTATTTTTTGCCAACTCGCTTGCCGACTCTGTGAGTTGTTCCCCCCAATTGGTATAAATTGAAGGATTATGAGGATCCTTTTTTGAAGCCCGCTTATATTGAGCCAAAGCTTTATGAATTTTTCCCGTCTTGATAAAAGCTTCCGCCAACTTGGTGTAAATGCCACCATTGTTTGGTTCATGTTTCAGTGCCGTTTTATACGCATCAATCGCATCATTAGGCTCATCCGACTCTAATAGCGTATTACCTTTCATCAGGAAAACACGCGGATTTGTTGGATCATGTTGTTCGGCTTGCGTCAATTTTTCTAAGGCTTGTTCATACTTTTTCTGATTTGTCAAAAGGCAGCTTTCCAACATCAAAGCAACCGCCGGTTCTTGACGAGACATTTGACTTTGTTGAACCTCATTAATCAATGCGGCCAGTAACTCGTCTTTTTGGTTCAAACAATAATTGTTGCCCAACAACATGGGTTCAATCGTCTTAAGCACATATTCAGCGGCTTTTTTGATAAGCGGCTCTGGATTTTGAACATCCTTATCAGCAGAGAATGTTTTTGGCAGCTGACTGGTGATGCGAATAGTCAGGTGCAATTGCTTATCTCTTATCACAAGTTCACCGTTGATATGATGCTGTTCAAGTCCTAACAGCCATCTGATTTGAGACACAATGGCATTCACAGAAAGCCCCAAGGTTGGCACATCAATTTCTTGGGTTGCAAACTCAGTAGACTGAACGGCTGCCATCCCTTGATGCGTTTTCAGGGTAGAACTTCTCTCAAGTTTGTAACGTTGTTCGTCCATATAACTCTGTAGCCGATGGGCAACCACTTTCCCTGAATAACCTTGCTTTTCCGCAAGCTCTAATGGCACTTCAAATGGTTGAATGATGAGTTCGTCTCGGAACAACTCCATAACCATATAGGGGAGTAACACCAAAAACAGGAGAAAGATAAAGACTTTTATGCCAAAAATAACAGACGCTTGTAATTTATCTCCCCAGTCTTTTAAGGTTTGAGCACTTGGCATTTTGATAATTGCCATTTTTGTCACCACCTCTTGTCGGTTTTAATTTTATCAAGGTTAACTAGGCGTGCAAGGTTAACTTGCACGAGAAAAGTAATTACCAAATCGTTTGCTCTTCAATAGTCGTTGATTTATTCTGTCAATGTCTCTTTCAATCCTTCCATGTTAGCCTGAGCTTGTTTGCTAAGAAGTACAAGCTAAAGCTTGTACTCCTACCTAAATCATGCATCACTCTTAGCCGTGGCAATGAACAAAATCATATAACCCATAATTGCAGAGATAAATGAGCCTAGCAAAACAGCAAGGCGGACTTGATCCATATAAGCGGCATTGGCATTTGCGAATGCTAAAGAGCCTATAAAAAAACTCATGGTAAAACCAACACCACACAGGGTAGCTACGCCGTAAATTGTCCCCCAAGTGGCTCGTTCCGGTAATTGGGCAATGCCCAATTTGATCGTCAGCCAGGTAAATCCAAATACGCCCAATTGTTTACCCACAAATAAACCTAACACAATGCCCAAAGGTACCGGCTCCCAAAGAATATCCAAGGACATGCCTTCAAAAGATACGCCAGCATTAGCAAATGCAAAGATTGGCAAAATGCCGTAAGCCACCCAAGGATGTAATGCTTTTTCCATACGGTGTAATGGGCTATGCCCATGACTATCTTTAACATTGGGAATAAAAAATGCTAGCGCAACGCCAGCGATGGTTGCATGTATACCAGATTTTAGCACAAAAAACCATAAAATTATTCCAACAATAAGGTACACTGTGATATTTGTTATGCCTTTCCAATGGAATAATATCACCGGCACCGCCAGTGTCACCGCGGCAAACGCCAAATAGGACAGGTCCAAATGTCCAGAATAAAACAGGGCAATAATAAGAATAGCCCCTAAATCGTCGATAATAGCCAGTGCCATTAAAAAAACTTTTAAAGATAACGGCGCGCGACTACCCAGTAACGCCAATATCCCCAATGAAAAAGCAATATCGGTGGCTGCAGGAATAGCCCACCCATTAAGTGTGATTGGATTATGCCAGTTAAAAGCGACATAAATCAATGCGGGCACTGCCATGCCGCCCACCGCCGCAATTGCGGGTAAAACCACTTGGGACCCAGTTGATAATTGCCCTTCAAGCATTTCGCGTTTTAATTCAAGGCCGACTAGCAAGAAAAAGATAGCCATTAAGCCATCATTAATCCAAAATTCCAGCGGTTCTAATTCAGTATTCAGGGGGGTTATCGGAATGGGCGTGTGTAACAGTGCTGAATAAAAATTCGCCAACATGGAATTACTCATCAACAAAGCCAATATTGCCGCAATTAATAGTAAAATACTGCTGGACGATTCCAGTTTGACAAATTCACGAAGTGCCCTATGAATAGGGGTAGACATAATACATAACTCCTGGCTTTTAAGCCTTTGAAACGGTTGAATAAATTCAAACTGTAATGGATAGCATCCCTTCAAGGGATGTTATCTGTTGCACTCTTTATCTAACGCAAATCCCAAATAAATAAATAATAATATACCAGCGGGAAGTTCGATTTTCCCCCTATAGTTTGTAAGAATAATATAGTACACGATCGCGCAAGGATCCAGACCACATCAGCCAACGGCTAAAGCCGTTGTCTAAAAGCTCAAGTACCCTAAAGGGCACTAAGAGGGTTAGTCGGCTTTAGCCTCAGACAAGCTTGCAGACAACTGCCCAACGCTGTTGGCTGGGGGTGGTATGGATATTTTCGCTCTCGTGTACTATGGCTATTCACATTCAACATACTTATGGGTTGATAAAAGTGATTTGGTTAGTTTTCTGGTATGTTAATTTTTTGGAGTTACCTAAACATCTATAGTGTTTGGACGAAAACCATTTAATACGAAAGGCTGTCATTTCGATCTTCGCTGTCAATCTTTTTATTAGTAATGTGTTAATATTTATCATATTTCCAATACGTCGAAATGAAATGACACTTAGGCAAAAAGTTTTCGTTCTGGCATTCATTGCCTAATAACCTATTACCTATTAGCACTCAGTTTAGTACAACGAATCCCAGAAATAAACGAATAAAAATGAGTGCCTGACTGAAATCAATCGTTTAGGGCAAAACCTTCAAGGTTTCCAAAACCTTGAAGGTTTATAACTCAAAATATTAAATGGGAATACCGCAAAATTTGGCAGAAAGGCTGCTTTGCTGAACGACAAATCAATAACTTAGGTTCTTACTTGGCTTGATCTTGCGTTATTGCATTAAATGATTAAATTCGTTGATTTTTTGGATTCGTTGCACTTATAAAAACGGCTATTATATTAGACATTATATCGATTTAATCTTAAGCTTACCCTAGGTTTCACCTAGGGCTATTCAAATTCAACCCCTACGGGGTTGTCCCGGTGTTTCCAGGTTTTATTAAGGGTATTTTTAAAACACCAACCCTGAAGGGGTTTTCAGGCTAAAGTTTTTGCGAGCAAAAACTTTAGCCTGAAAATGTGAATAGGCTTTCAGCCAAAAGTTTTTCGGAGAAAAACTTTTGGCTGAAAAGGTGAAACCTAGGGTTTTGATTGAGCTCACATTAAATCGGTATAATGTCTATTAGTTTTGCAAATTACGAATGTCAGTAGATATCGGATTGAGAATATCCTGATTCTAACGGATTTTGTTGATAGCTTATCAACACACCAACCCTGAAGGGGTTAAATATGAATAGCCCTTTGTTCCACCTGGGGAAAGCCATATCAAAAATGCCTCAACCTCGAAGGGGTTTTCAGGCTAAAGTACTTTGAGCTAAACTTTAGCCTGAAAATGTGAATGATACCATTTATGCCAATTCAGTAAAATTCATATCGTTATAGTTTTCAACAAAAAAAGTTATAATCAGAGAATATTATCTGAAAAACGCCTATCAGAAGATGATTAATTGAGTTGTTTTTTGGTTTAAAACCGTCAAAAGGAAATTCCGATGAAAAAATGCAATTTTGTTATTTACCTTTTAGGTGCGATGTTATTAGCCAATGGTTTGCCGCGGTTGGTATCGGGTGGCGAAATTTATAGCTACGTTGATGAGGATGGTGTGCTAAATTACACGGATCGTCAGCCCATCAATCGCTCTCGCTTCAAGGTTGAACCTGCGACTGAGCAAGACATTGTCAATCAGGCAGTTCGGATTTATCAATTTGTGGATTCAAAAGGTGTTATTCACATCACCGATCAACCCAAAGATTCACGCTACCAACTGATTTACCAAGGTAGTGTGAGTATTCCCTTATTTTCAACTGAACTTGACATCGCGCCTTCGGCACCCATACATCAAAAATATGATCATTATAACCCCTTGATACAAGATGTTGCAACTCGCACTCAGTTGGAACCGGCACTGTTACATGCCGTCATTCAAATCGAATCGGCTTACAATTCTAATGCGATTTCACCAAAAGGCGCAGTGGGTTTGATGCAATTAATGCCTGCTACGGCTAAACGCTTTGGAGTCACGGATCGTACCGATGCCACTACCAATGTGTACGGGGGCGCACTTTACCTGCGCCATTTGTTGGAATTATTTGATGGTGATATGAATTTAGCATTAGCAGGCTACAACGCTGGTGAAAATGCAGTAAAGCGTTACGGCAATGAAATCCCGCCCTATCGGGAAACCAAAAATTATGTCAAAAAAGTGATGGCACTTTACGATACTTATCGGGATCATATGTAAACGATAGATTTATGGCAGGCATCAGCCAGATTTATCGCTGCTGACTCCTATTTTTTAGAAGCCCCAACTTTAGTTTCGCCCACCACCCAAACTAAAGTTTGGACTCCGTCACCCACATTGTACTAAATTTTGTGCCCAAATATTCGCATTTGATGTAGATAATGCTAATGTAGCTAATGTAGGGGCCGGCAAGGTCCTTTTGTTGCCCACCATAACCAAAAATAGTGGGCAACAAAAAGGCGTTGCCCGCTAAAAAAACGTGACATAGGGTGGGCAACAAAAAGGCGTTGCCCGCTAAAAAAACGTGACATAGGGTGGGCAACAAAAAGGCGTTGCCCGCTAAAAAAACGTGACATAGGGTGGGCAACAAAAAGGCGTTGCCCGCTAAAAAAACGTGACATATGGTGGGCAACAAAAAGACGTTGCCCACCCTACTAAAAAACGTGACATCAAATCGAGGTCACACTCCTATATTTGTTTTGGAAACGCTTTATGGCTTTACCCTAAATAAATAATTTTTCTGAACGTTTATATTATAACTTTACTTAACGAAAAGGTTTATGTCTCTTGAAACCATTTGCGAAAACTGTTAATGCATTTATGATTGGTATTGCTGTGGGCATGATTCTTGGTGTTTATGTTGGTTTTCATTTTGATATTGTCCGCAAACCTTATTTTGGCTCTAGTGACTATCGGGGCATCGCATGGGAAATAGCACGTCAGCATCATATTGAGGTATCGCTACTTTTTGCGATTGTGCAGCAAGAATCGAAGTGGAATCCAAAAGCGATTTCACCCAAAGGCGCTATCGGACTCATGCAAATTATGCCCGCCACCGGAGATGATTTTTGCGGGTTGACTGAACAACAATTGCTGAATCCCAGACTCAATTTGGAATGTGGTACCGCTTATTTCGCTAAACAATTTAAGGCGTTTGGTTCAGTACGGCTCGCGCTTTGTGCTTATAACGCTGGGCCTGCCAGAGTGCGAAAGTTAGGTAAATGTCCAGATTTTAAAGAAACTACCCGGTATGTGCATAATATTTTAAAAAACTGGAATGGGGGTAAATGATGAGCAGAGGATTGCAAATGTCACTCGTTGGTATGGGGTTATTTTTTATCCTGCTGGACATTTTTTCAAATTTCCAAAGTTAGATAGGTGTCCAGCTTTTGAAGAAACTGCCCGGTATGTGCATAATTTTTTAAAAAACTGGAATGGGGGGTAAATGATGAGCAGAGGATTACGAATTTCACTTATTGGTATGGGGTTATTTTTTATCCTGCTGGGCATTTTTTTGAATTTCCAACTTTACACCAGTTTAGCGGGGGGTTCCTCCCTGCATAAATATAGTTATGGGATTATTGGTATTGGGTTAGACGTTTCTAAAGTCATCTGCCTGATTCTAGGCGTTTTTTTACTCAGACAAGCGACTAGCGTACTTCTCATCGCGGGTTTCATTTCCATCGCATTTTACTTGGTTTTATCTCTCATCAGTTGGGCGGCGAGCTGGGGGTTTACTTTGGTAGTCACTCAACATTATGAAACCCAAACATTTCAAAAGAATACCCAAGTACAAGCCATGCAAGTCAGTGTTGACGAAGCCACTGCTGAAGTTCAACGACTTTCCCAATACGCGGATTCCGCGGCTGCGATTCAAGCGCAATCTAAACTGAATGAATTACAAGCACAACTTGATGCGTTATGGACTTCCCCCGCCCGAAACAGCTTAGGGCAACGCACTGGGCAAAATGTTCGCTCGCAGATAGGTGGGACATGCCCGGGTACCAGTTGGTATCAAAAAAAATATTGCGTTCAAATACAAGCACTTGAATCACAGGTAACGTCACATCAAACCATTATCGACAGTCACGCAACGTACCTTGCGGCAGTCAAACATAAAAATGCGATGATTAAGGAATCGGGACAAATGGACTTAGTCGGTGTCAATCAAAATTCCTATATGCACCCACTTTTTGTTGGTATGGGTACTGTGCTTGATACTTCTCCACAGTTGGTAAAATATCGTTTACTATTGCTCACCTCTGCGATGATTGAATTGTTGGGAAGTTTGTTTTTTGTCATAGGTATTATTATTCAAGGGCAAGCGTATACAGTGGCAGACATTGTGGCGATGGAAAAACAGAAACATAAAATATTGGCAGACTTAGGCGCGAATGTTATAGAACTTGGAAAGACTGAGTATGCTAAACTCAACGTCAGTGATCAAGAAACGGATAAGGAGTAAGGAGGTGAACCGTCCAAGGTGAAAGGAAAAAGGATTATTCATTTATTTGCAATTTTTCATACATTCGCCAATGGCGAATGGTAAATTTTGCCTCGGTGTCATTTTGACTTATCGGTTGACGTTTTTGTGCGCAAAAACGTTAACTGAGAAAGGATAAATCTTAACTACTCAGCTCAGCCCTGAAAGGGCGCTTTATTAAAGCCCAGGGCTGCGCCCTGGGAACCTTTTTAATGCGCCCAGAAAGGGCTTTAAATCATAAACGGTACCTGGGGCGTTGCCCCAGGCTATAATAATAAGCCCCGTTGGGGCTGAGTCGTTATGGATAAAAAGCCACCCGGTTAGGTTTTCTGGTCATTTTTTTTGGTTACTATCGTTTTTCAGATAAATCATTTCAGTTATAAACCGTAAAGCGTTTTGGAAACGCTTTACGGTTTTGCTCTAACAGTGCCTGAACAAAAAAAACTTGTCATAATGAGCATGTAGGGGCAATCCTTTCGAGGCAAAAGTTTTGGCACGCAAAAACTTTTGCCTCGAATATGGTTGCCCCCGATATTTTTGAAGGCTGCCTTTTTGAATCATAAGATTTTCGTTCAAGCATTGGCTATTCGCTATTCGTAGTTCGCATTATGCGAACAAAAGTATTGAATTACCAACCAATTAAGGGTACAGGAGATATTTTTGACATGGCAAAATCTATTGGCATATTAACCGCCGGTGGCGACAGTCCAGGGCTCAATGCAGCCATTCGAGCAATTGGCAAAACCGCCACTGATTCTTTTGGAATGCAAGTGATTGGTTTTCGCGATGGATTTAGAGGTTTGGTGGAAAACCGAACCGTGCGTTTGGATGAAACTGCGCTATCGGGCATTTTAACTGTTGGTGGGACACTTTTGGGCACCAGTCGTGATAAGCCCCATCGAATGCCAATGGGGGATAAGGTGTTGGATATGACGGATGCCATCGTTGACACTTACCAAAAACATCATTTGGACGTGTTGGTTTGTCTCGGCGGGGGCGGCACCCATAAAAATGCTTTTCGTTTGCTGCAAAAAGGCTTGAATATCATCACTTTGCCTAAAACTATTGATAATGATCTTGCCATGACGGATAGCACGATTGGCTTTGACACAGCACTGGGTATCGCAACGGAAGCGATTGATCGTTTGCATAGCACCGCACATAGTCATCATCGCATCGTCGTTGTCGGCGTTATGGGGCATAATGCCGGTTGGTTGGCTTTGGGGGCTGGTATTGCAGGCGGTGCCAATGTTATTTTGATTCCTGAAATTCCCTATGATATAAAGAAAGTCGCCGATGCCATTCGTCAGCGCCTTCGTAGTGGGAAAAGTTTTAGCATCGTTGCTGTTGCTGAGGGTGCCTTCCCCAAAGAAGAGGCAAGGGCTACGCAAGCTGCTGTTGAGGCTAAGGAAAAAGCCAAAACCAAAGAGGAGAAAAAAAAGGTTAAGGCTCAGTTAGACAAATTAAAAACGCAGCAGACTGATAATACCCTCAATTTCTCCAAGCAACTTGAGAATCTAACGGGTTTAGAATCACGAGTCACCATTTTAGGGCACCTACAACGTGGTGGAACGCCTTCCGCGATTGATCGTTTGTTAGCCACTCAGTTAGGGACAACTTGTACTGCTTTGATTGACGAAGAAAACTACGGGGTTATGACAGCTCTGCGAGGCAAACACGTTGAACCGGTGCGATTAGAAGAGGTGGTTGGAAAACGCAAAACGGTGCCACTCGATCATCCTTGGATAGAAACGGCACTGAAAGTCGGTATTAGTTTGGGGAATTAGTTTGAAAAGGAGTGCAAGGTGCAGATGTGCAAAGGGAGCGAAGCACTCCTTGTTAACCCAATTCACAATCTAGTGCAACGGATTAGCGAAATAAACGGATAAAACCGGCAATAACTACAAGGATTGTTTATAAGAAAGGATTAAATCAAAACCTTGTCAGTCAAAAATTAATTTGATAGATATTATTCCGAGTTAATTTAAGTGTTTGATTTTATTAAATTTATCATAGTAACAATATCAAATAAATCAATGAGTTACGTTAAATCGATATAAACTCTAATAAACATGATTTATAAGAAAGGATTAAATCAAAACCTTGTCAGTCAAAAATCAATTTAATAGATATTATTCCGAGTTAATTTAAGTGTTTGATTTTATTAAATTTATCATAATGACAATATCAAATAAATCAATGAGTTACGTTAAATCGGTATAAACTCTAATAAACATGAAACGATTTGAAAAGTTTTGGGGCGAAACTTGGCATTGTTTTTATGGTGGTGTTCATTTATCACAGATTGTGACAATGTTATCCTTTCATAAGCAAGTAATCCTTGTCGTTATATACGCTTATTTCAAACTTGAACATTGGGTTTAATGAAATTATTTTTCTGAACATCTATAGTTTGTAAGAATAATAATTTCAGTTAGAAACTTTCAAGGTTTTGTTATAAACCGTAAAGCGTTTTTTCAAGCTTTACGGTTTTGCCCTAAATATTTTTCTGAACGTCTATATAGCTGCAAAAAACTCCCAAAACAACGAACTCAACAATAAAACTCCCCCTATGCGTCGCTTAATCATTTTGGGCACATTGCTTTTGTTAGCCCGAAAAGTTGTTCATTTGTTAGCCTATCTTATTCTCCCTTTTCACCGTTTCGGGCAATTCTTTCAACGCTATCTTTGCCGCTGGTGTGTGCATTGTTGTGGGCACTGGCGAAAACTGCCACTTTTTTATCGTGTCGATAGGGTTGACGATTACTTTGTTAATAATGGCAGTGCATGACGTTCGCTTTTTGCACGAGACGGAAGATTTGGGCATTGATTGGGTGATGAAAATGGATCGCAATACGGCGCCTACTCAAGATAGCCCCCCGTTTGTGTGGCTGGATATTGATGAGTACACTTATCAACATTGGCAAGAACCTTTGTTAACGCCCCGCGATAAACTTTTGAAATTGTTACAGTTTGCGGTAGAAGGGCAGCCTAAGGTTATTATTGTCGATATTGATCTCAGTTACCCCATCAATCGCGCCAGCGATAAACGCAATCTGGCTGATCAGGCGTTGTATGATTTGATTGTGATTTGCCAAATACCGACAGTCCATTTATCTCAATGAAATCCAGTACCACAAATCCAGTTTTATTGTAGGGTGGGCAACGGTTTTTTGGTTGCCCACCAAAACTTACCACAAATCCAGTTTTATGATTTTATCAAAATACCTTAAAATTCTTAGCGAAGGTACTTACCACAAATCCAGTACAGCGAATCGAGTACAGCGAATCGACGAAATAAACGAATAAAACCTAAAAACAAACAAAAAAAGCCGAGTTGTTTTTAATCCGTTTAATCCGGAAAGAAGTTGTACTAGGAGTCTGTCGGAT
The DNA here is from genome assembly GCA_029939505.1 of Thiotrichaceae bacterium. GTDB lineage: Bacteria > Pseudomonadota > Gammaproteobacteria > Beggiatoales > Beggiatoaceae > QNES01. Next base: position 25,290 of record JAOZSV010000004.1, read on the forward strand.
TTAACGGCTAACCTATTGTTTATATTGAAATTTTAATTTTTGGCTCAATTGGTAAATCACTTGTATATCAATCACTTAACACAACAAGTCCGACAGACTCCTAGTGCAGGAGAGCGAAAATCCCCATACCCCCCCCGCCAACTAAAGCAGTTGTCTAAAAGCTCAAGTGCCCTAAAGGGCACTAATCAAGTCAAACTAATTATTGGGTGGACGGATTTTTAGCGGTTTTAATACATTATCAATAAAATCAGTGTGTTAAAAAAATAGCAGAAAAACAGAAATGCGCCCTTATTGGGTAGTGCCCTTTAGGGTACTTTGGCTGAGGTCGTCTGGATCCTTCCGCGATCGTGCACTAGATATTTAATCCGTTTAATCCGGAAAGAAGTTGTACTCGATATATGTTGTACTAGATATATCGCCAAATACCGACACTCCATTTCTATGTACAGGATAAAAAAGTGTTCAAGCCGTGATGCTATCGCTTTTGGTTTTGAGTCTCACTCAAACCCTCGTGAAAAAGCCGTGATGCTATCTCGCAAAAGTGATACTATCGCCAAAAAAGCGATAGCATCACGAAATACATTTTAAAATCAATATGTTATAATTTAAAACTGATACTATCCCGGTAAGGGATAGCATCCGTCAAAGACTATAACTAATAACTAATAACTGATAACTGAAAATGGGATTAGCAAAACGTATTATCCCCTGTCTTGATGTCGATGCTGGACGGGTGGTTAAAGGTGTTAAGTTTGTCAATATCCGCGATGCCGGTGATCCGATAGAAGTTGCCAAGCGTTATGATGAACAAGGCGCGGATGAAGTGACTTTCTTGGACATTACCGCGAGTTCGGATGCCCGTGATACGATGGTGCATGTCGTTGAAGAGGTTGCCAGCGAAGTGTTTATTCCGTTAACAGTCGGTGGCGGCATTCGTCAATTGGCCGATGTTCGGCGTATGCTTAAAGCAGGTGCGGATAAAGTGGCCATTAACACGGCCGCAGTGTTCAATCCTGAGTTTGTCAAAGAAGCCAGCGATCATTTTGGTTCACAGTGCATTGTGGTAGCGATTGATGCTAAACAAGTCAGCAAAAACGGTGAGCCCCTGCGTTGGGAAATTTTCACGCACGGTGGGCGAAAACCGACGGGCCTTGACGCGGTGGCATGGGCAAAAAAAATGGTCGATTTTGGCTCTGGCGAAATCTTGCTCACCAGTATGGATCGGGATGGCACGCGCAATGGTTTTGATTTGGCGTTGACACGCACTATCAGTGAGGCCGTTAGTGTACCCGTGATTGCGTCCGGTGGCGTGGGCACGTTAGAGCATCTTGCCGAGGGTGTCCTTGAAGGTAAGGCTGATGCGGTGTTAGCAGCGAGTATTTTTCATTTTGGTGAATATACCATTGTTGAGGCTAAACAAGTGATGGCAGCGCAGGGGATTGAGGTGCGCTTGTAATTAGTGTCCATGCATAGTGTCCATGCAGTTCCCAGGGCGTTGCCCTGGGCTTTAATAAAGCGCCCTTTCAGGGCTGAACCGCAGGTGTTCAGCCCCAACGGGGCGAATTATTATAGCCTGGGGCAACGCCCCAGGTACAGGTATGCCCTTGTCTTTGCGCATTAAAATAGGTTCCCAGGGCGTTGCCCTGGGCTTTAATAAAGCGCCCTTTCAGGGCTAGCCCCAGGTGTTCAGCCCCTTTGGTGCGAATTATTATAGCCTGGGGCAACGCCCCAGGTGCCCCTTTGGTGCGAATTATTATAGCCTGGGGCAACGCCCCAGGTGCTCTGCTAGCCTGTTATTCTTCCATCAACATGCCATCAACTAACCGCAACGTCCTATCCATACGATCTGCGAGGGTGGGCGCATGTGTGACTAGCACTAAACTTGTGCCGACGGCATGATTTAACTCAAGCATACGTTGATACACTTGTTCCGCCGTGCGATGATCTAAATTGCCAGTGGGTTCGTCGGCTAAGACACATTTGGGTTCTGTTACCAGTGCCCGGGCTACCGCTGCCCGTTGCCGTTCCCCGCCTGACAGTTCCCCCGGTTTATGTTTTAGGCGTTGCCCTAAACCCACTTGCGTCAAGACAGAAACGGCCTTTTCGCTGGCTTCCGCAGGGGACAAGCCACGAATCAATAAGGGCATGCCAACATTTTCTAAGGCGGTAAATTCTGGCAATAAATGGTGAAATTGGTACACAAAACCTAAGTTTTGATTGCGCCATAAACCCGCTTTGGCTGGACTTAAGCGGTTTATCAGTCGCCCCGCCACCCAGATTTTACCTTGGCTAGGATTGTCTAAACCGCCCAACAGATGCAACAAGGTACTTTTACCAGCCCCAGAGCTACCAACAATAGCCACTTGTTCACCGGCTTTGATACTCAAATTGATACCGCATAAGACATCAACAGAAAGATCGCCTTCTTTGAAACGCTTATGCACATTTTGACAACTCAGCACAACTTCACTCATAACGCAAAGCCTCAGCCGGTTGGGTACGGGATGCACGCCAAGCGGGATAAAGGGTTCCTAAGAAACTGATTATTAAAGATAAGCTGCTGATTTTATAAACATCAGCCCATCGTAAGTCTGAAGGTAAATCACTGATGTAATAGATGTCTGGGGACAGAAATTGAACCCCAAAAAAGTGTTCAATCGCCGGAATCACCGTTTCAATATTCAAGGCTAAACTAATCCCGCCGCCTAATCCTAATAGGGTACCAAAGATACCTATTAACGCGCCCTGCACCATAAAAATTGCCATCACAGTGCCCGGTGTCGCGCCCAACGTTCTTAAAATCGCAATATCGGCCTGTTTTTCCGTCACCACCATGACTAACGTGGAAACAATGTTGAAGGCTGCCACCGCAACAATCAACGTCAAAATGATAAACATCACAGCTTTTTCCATTTTAATCGCTTCAAAAAAATTTTTATGGCGATAAGTCCAATCGTAGCTGTGATAACCTAATGGTAATTCTTCTCGTAAACCATGACTGAATGATTGGGCGAGAAACATATCATCCAATTTGACATTCAAACCGTGAATGCTGCCCGCAGGCATTCGCAGTAATTTGGCTGCGTCTTCAATGTGCAATAATACTAAGCCGCTGTCAAATTCATGCATACCGATGTGAAAGATACCTTGCACGGTAAAACGTTTCATGCGGGGCAGTAAACCGATGATTGTTACCGAGATTTGTGGTACAACCAGCGTGACTTTATCGCCCACCCAAACACCGAGTGTATGTGCCAGTTCTCTTCCCAATACAATGCCAAATTTACCGGCTTTAAGATTATCTATACTGCCGGCCTCCATTTTCTCTTTGACTTGAGAAACTTGGGGCTCAAGTTCGGGAGAAATACCTTGCAAAAATGTGCCTTCGACATTTTTGTTATGGGTGAGCATGGCTTGGCCTTGTATAAAGGGTGCGACCCCGGTGACATGGGGCCGTGTCTGTAATTGTTGCACCAAACTTTGCCAGTCGCGCCGATTGTTCTCGCTAGTGAGAACGACGACATGCGCGGACATGCCCAACATGCGAAGACGTAATTCCTTTTCAAAACCATTCATCACCGATAATACCGTAATGAGTGCTGTCACGCCTAAAGCGATACCCAGTATGGAGGTTAACGATATGAATGAAATGAAATGATTACGACGTTTTGCGCGTGTGTAGCGCAAACCAATATAGAAAGGGAGTGGTTTAAACATGAGCGAATTATACCAGATTGATATGTTGAAATGGGTAATGGGTAATGGGTAATGAATATTCCCAATTAATTCCTTAAGGTAAAAATTGTGTTCACGCCTAAAGTTTTTGCGCACAAAAACTTTGCGGGCAAAACGCTTTACGGTTTCCAAAACGCTTTACGGTTTCTAATTTGGACAAAACCTTCAAGGTTTCTAAAACCTTGAAGGTTTCTAAAACCTTGAAGGTTTCTATATTAAATTGTTTTTAGTCCTAATTTTAAATGTTTAAATTCGTTATTCTCGATTCTAGATTCTCAATTTAGAGATTAACAGATTTTAAGGCCTTGAAATTAGGGGTTATCTAAAATCCGTTATAATAAATTCGTTATTATAAACATAATGTTGAGTTATTTTGGGCAAAACCTTGAAGGTTTCTAACTTTTGGCCTTGAAATTTTATTTCAAGGTATTATAATAATTAACTTATTTTATATTATAGTTTTTTATACTAACAATAACGACAAGGATTATATATAAGAAAGGATACGGTAATGACACGCACGATAGAAATTTTGGTTGTGCAAGAACAGCCAGGGGCACAGCCAGGGGCGTTGCTCCTGGCTTTAATAATACGCACCAAAGGGGCTAGGTTTTAAAGCCCTTTGGTGCTTGGCTCAGGAGTCCAAACTTTAGTTTGGGCGGTCCAAGATAAATCTTGGACTCCTGCTACCCGTCAATAGAACATTGACAGAATACCAGGCTTGTCGTTATTGCTTTTCGGACATCACTATGAAAGAGTTTTTCGATATGGGCGGTTACGCCTTTTTTGTCTGGATGAGCTACGGTTTAACCCTAGTCGTCCTTGTTGCTAATTTAATCAGTCCTATTGTTTGGGAACGCAACTTGTTGCGTGTATTGGCTCGTAAACTACGGAGAAAAAATCGTGATAACAATCACTAAAACCCATAAAAAACGCCTTGGTACCGTATTCTTGATAGTTTTCGGTATCGGCGTTAGTGTCGCTTTGCTACTGGTTGCGGCTGGCATCTTTACGTCTATTTTTGTCACGCCTACCCAAGTCATGGCGGGAGAAGTGCCAAAAGATAGACAACTTCGTCTCGGTGGTGTGGTGACTAAAGGAAGTGTGCAACACGCTTCCGATAGCTTGCTGATTACGTTTGATGTCACCGATTGCGACCACACGATATCGGTGCAATACGAAGGCATTTTGCCGGATTTATTCCGTGAAGGGCAAGGTATTTTGGCAGAGGGGCGGTTACAAGAAGATGGCACTTTTTTAGCTGAAACGGTGTTGGCTAAACATGATGAAAATTACGTGCCGGCTGAATTGGCTGATACCTTGGAAGATAATGCTTGTTTTGAAAGTGGACATGAAAAAATATGATACCTGAACTTGGACAGTTTGCGTTAATTTTGGCTCTTTGTTTGGCCGTGGTACAAACGATATTTCCGTTCATTGGCGCAGCGCGTGGCATTCCTAATTGGATGGCGGTGGCTCGTCCGGCGGCGACTGGGCAGTTGGTGTTTATGAGTCTGGCTTATGGCTGCTTGACTTATGCCTTTGTTAATAATGACTTTTCTGTCAGTTATGTCGCTAATCACTCCAATAGTGAATTGCCGCTGATTTACCGATATGTCAGCGTTTGGGGTGGACACGAAGGCTCTTTACTGTTATGGGCTGTGATGTTGAGTTTATGGACTTTTGCAGTTGCTATCTTCAGTCGTAGCCTGCCAACAGCGATGGTGGCGCGAGTTATTGCGGTGATGGGCTTTGTCAGCGTTGGCTTTTTGCTGTTTATGCTCTTTACGTCTAACCCGTTTGATCGCGTTTTTCCAGCACCCATTGATGGGCGCGATCTTAACCCGTTGTTACAAGATCCTGGCTTGGTGGTACATCCACCGATGTTATATATGGGTTATGTTGGTTTTTCGGTGGCGTTTAGTTTTGCGATTGCAGCCCTGTTGGGTGGGAAACTGGATAGTGCATGGGCGCGATGGTCAAGGCCTTGGACATTGGTGGCTTGGCTGTTTTTAACTTTGGGCATTACTTTGGGCAGTTGGTGGGCTTATTATGAACTGGGTTGGGGCGGCTGGTGGTTTTGGGATCCGGTCGAAAATGCGTCATTTATGCCTTGGTTGATTGGCACCGCTTTGATTCATTCCCTGGCTGTCACTGAAAAACGGGGGGCGTTTAAAAACTGGACCGTGCTATTGGCTATCCTCGCCTTTTCGCTGAGTTTATTAGGGACTTTCTTAGTCCGTTCTGGCGTATTAACCTCGGTTCACGCGTTTGCGACTGATCCCGCCCGAGGCGTTTTTATTCTGGCCTTCTTGGGTGTGGTCATCGGTTTCTCTTTGTTCCTCTATGCGTGGCGTGCGCCGAGTGTTGGCAAAGGCGGTCATTTTGGACTGCTATCACGGGAAACGTTATTACTGCTCAATAATATATTGTTACTCGTTGCTTGTGCCGCTGTGTTGTTAGGGACTTTATATCCACTCTTTATAGATGCGTTGGGCATGGGCAAAATGTCAGTGGGTCCCCCCTATTTTGGCTTGGTCTTTTTCTGGATTATGGCACCGTTGTTGTTTCTACTCGGTATTGGGCCGCTCACGCGCTGGAAAAGCGAGCAGATGAAAACCTTATTTATTCGTTTACGCTACATTTTTCTTGCCAGTATCGCGTTGGGATTATGCCTAGCGGTCGTGATGATAATCTCATTTCCTGATGCCATTTACAACGGGTTACTCGGAAAAGATGTCGATTTGACGGCTTTCTGGGATAAGGTGACAACCGCTTTGGTGGTTTTTTCTGGTCTTGCAGTGGCAGTGTGGATTATTTTGAGCAGTGTGCAAAATGTTCGTGAAAAACTCTCCCACAAAAAGGGCTGGGCGGGGTTACGCAGTTTACAGCGTAGTTTTTACGGTATGACGGTGGCTCATATTGGCGTAGCGGTGTTTGTGATCGGTGCTATCTTATCCAATGCGTTTAGCATTGAAAAAGATGTGCTGATGAAACCGCATGAACCATTGGAAGTCATGGGACATCGCTTTATCTTTGAAGGCACCCAATCGCTTAATGGCCCGAACTATGATGCTGAACAAGGCGTTGTCAGAGTGCTTAAAAATGGTGAAAAAGTGACGGTATTGTATCCCGAAAAACGGGTTTATCGGGCACAACAACAGATGCCGATGACGGAAGCAGATATTGACTGGGGCTTCACACGCGATATTTATGTGGCGTTAGGTGATCCACGGGGCGATGAGGGCGCGTGGAGTGTGCGCGTCTATTATAAGCCATTTATTCGCTGGATTTGGTTGGGCGGATTGCTGATGGCATTGGGTGGTTTGTTGGCTGCCACTGATAAACGCTATCGTCGGACGAGAGTTCGTCCTGCGGCTAAGCCGGTAGTGGGTGTTGCGGTTTCTTCAGCGGCTTAGAAATAGGAATCCAAACGAAAGTGCCAGGTAGTTACACTGGCTATAGTTTTTCAGACACGGATGCTATCCCTTCCTAGGGATAGTATCCGTTAACTTTGAAAAGGGGCTTTAAACCAGAGGCGTTGCCCCTGGCTATATTAATTTCGCACCAAAGGGGCTTTAAAACTTCCAGGGACGTTGCCCCTGGAACTAAAATTGTATTTTACGCAATCGGGAAATGCTATATTCCATTTTTGGGCAGATCTGGTGGGCAAGCGGGCTGAAAGAGGGTGGTATTTTTTAAGTTTCGAGCGCCCGCTTACCCACCCTACAAATCCTATTTTTCTGTCTGAATTCTGATTCAGACAGAAAAATAGGGTGAAAAATGAGGAGCAAAATCAGTTCAAATTTAACACCCTAGTTCCAGGGGCGTTGCCCCTGGCTATATTAATTTCGCCCCGTTGGGGCTTGAGTATCAAAATTTTTTACCACAAACCGGAAACAATAATATTTATGTTACGTCATTTACTCCCTTTGGGCCTATTTTTGATATTGGCGGGCTTTTTATATGTGGGTTTGGGTTTAAACCCACGCGAGATGAATTCGGCTCTGATTGGTCAACCGGCGCCGGCTTTCATATTACCAGCACTCAGTGGTTCTGAAAACACATTGAGTAATAAGGACTTTATGGGTAAAGTCTCATTACTTAATATATGGGCTTCTTGGTGTGTCACTTGTCGTTATGAACATCATATATTGATGCAAGCAAAGGAAGAAGGCTACGTTGTCTATGGACTGGATTATAAAGATACTTTGGCAGAGGCCAAAATGGTGTTAGCGCGTAGCGGAAGTCCTTATCAAAAAAGCGGCTTTGATTCAGATGGTAACGTCGGCATGGAGTGGGGCGTGACAGGCACGCCTGAAACCTTTGTGATTGATAAACAGGGGATTGTGCGCTATAAAAAAGTCGGGCAAATGACGGAAGAACTTTGGCTGGAAACCATTAAGCCGTTGATTCAGGAATTGGAAAAAAGTTAGGTGTGAACTCTGTATCAAACCTTCAATGTTTTGGAAACCTTGAAGGTTTTTTTTTCTATAGATGTTCATATAATTAATTTCACTCAAAGTAACGGATACTATCCCTAAGAAGGGATAGCATCCGTTTCGTTATGTTGTCTTTTTTTATTGCCCTGTTCAATTCCAACCTATAAGAGGGAAAATCTAAGATGACAACACATTTCACTGCGACAGAACTCGCTGATTTATCTGCTCAAGTCGATGCACAACTGGGTGAACTAGACAATATGGTGCCTACCACCATGCGTGGTGCTAAATCAGCGTTGCCACCGGATAAACCCCCAACTGAGTTGCCACCCAAGCAACGCAAAGACATTGAGGAGACTGCTCAAGAAGAGGCGGATCATTTTTTGGTGAAATTGACGGATACTGCTAAACATATTTTCTGCAATGCCGATAGTGATTTGCAAAAACGCTATGGGATGTTTGGCAATCTCAAAAAGGACGAATTGTTGGAAAAATTAGCCGGCGGTATAGCGGTTCTGGGCTTTTCTGGAATAGCATTACATATTTTATCGGTGGCGATTGCGGTGTATATCTTGCATATTGGTGTTAAAGCGTTTAGTAGCAAATATTGCCAGTAATCTATAGTGCAGCTTCTTTATGGATTGTTCGGATAGTACAGCTTCTTTATGGATTGTTCGGATAGTACAGCTTCTTTATGGATTATTCGGATAAATTAGTTCGTAGGGTGGGTAACGTCTTTTTGTTGCCCACCTCTATTGTGAGGATAAACTCAATCTCAAAATCCGAACAATCCGTCAATCCGTTGTACTAATTTATCCGAACAATCGAGTTTGGTGGGCAACAAAAAGACGTTACCGGCCCGAACTTTGTAAAGAAGGTGGGCAACAAAAAGACGTTACCCACCCTACGAACTGATGAAAAGAATTGGATTAATCCGTTAATACCCAAAATCTTAGAACTGATAAGGTAACTCCAAATAACCAGAAAAAATCATATTATCAGGAGTACAAGGCGAACCTGGTACGAAAAAACGGCCGAATATGGAAAGGAGTACAAGGCGAACCTGGTACGAAAAAACTTTATTCTGATTGAAATTGTTTATCGTTCCCACGCGCCTGCGTGAAAACCAGAAAATAAATAGCTCACTGGTACCAAGGACACTTATGTATAACGATGAAGGTGCAACCTGGGGGAAAAATCGAACCCTGGTTGGTATATTATTATTTCGACTGATGCCAAACTAAAGTTTGGACTCCTGAAATACCCATCTCAATTTTTTGTCACGAACCAATTATTTTTTTATCAAGCACTTTCAAAAATTTGGCCCCTATTAATAAGGCTTGCATTGAAAAATGGTCGAATGGGTAAGGTAGGCTCGAAAGAGTTGGCTTCTATCGCTTTTCAAGGAACTCAGGAATCTGAAGCGTTCCTTATCCACACCGATATTTTTTAAATTTTATTCGACAATCGCAAGTCTGGTAGGTACTGAAGCACAAATAAACAGATATTTTACTGCAAAGGGTTTGCGCGGGGGATTGCCCCTACGCAGTGCCAAGTACTGAAGCATAAATTTTTAGGTATTTTAAAAAAATCATGTAGGCAAAGGAAAAAGGTGGGCAAACCAAAAAACGTTTGCCCACCCTACAAAATACCAGAAAATTTATGAATTGCTTCTGTTAAAATACCTGAAAATTTATGGTTCAGTACTTATTTATAAGGAGGCAAATTCTTTATGTTAATAAGTATTTTTAGTACTTCAAATACTCAAGATGTGGTACCCAGTCTGCTCCAAGGATTGCAGCGTTTGGAGGTAGAATATGGCAACTTCGACGGTGTCGGTATTGCCACCTTAATGGATGGGCGCATCCAACACCAATACACAGAAGGAACCGGACAAGATTTGCTTAATCTCTTGCAAAAACAGCCGATTTCTGGACACTTGGGCATCGCTTACATGCAGCCAAAAAGTGCCAAAGACGATAAAAACGGTCCCGCACTGCATTTCTACATGACTGAGCGTTTGGCGGTAGCCTATTACGGTGTTATCGACAAGGACAACTTGTCTGACATCCGGGACAATTTGTGGGCACTGGGGTATGAATTTGAGACGAGAACCAACGGTGAATTAGTTCTATCTTTTATCCAGCGTTATTTGGATTTGGAGATTAATTTGGATTTTAATATGGAATTTTCACCCCTTGACGCGATGAAAGTCAGTGCTGGACGTTTACAAGGCAGCTTTGCGATGATGGCACTTTTTGCCGAACCAGATTTGCTCCTTGCGGCTGGTAAGTACTGTCCACTTCCGCTTGGCGTGAATGGTAACTTCGGTTACCTTGCTTCTGATACCAATGCGTTGAGTCTTCTCTCAATTCCCATTATGTTCGTGGCTGAAGGTAACCCGGTGGTGTTACGTCCCGTGACAACGGCACTTGTCAATTGAATCAGTTAGAAATCTTCAAGGTTTTGGAAACGCTTTACGGTTTTGCCTTCAGTTAGAAATCTTAAAAGTTTTGGAAACGCTTTACGGTTTTCCCCTCAGTTAGAAACCTTCAAGGTTTTTGCAACGCTTTACGGTTTTACCCTATTTTTCTGAACGTCTATAGGTTAGGAGCGAGGGAAATTTAATTAATTTTAACGTCGCCCCAAAGGGGCTCTAGCCTGGGGTGTGCCCAACGCTAGAAATCCGATTTTTCCCCAAAATCGGATTTCAAGAGTTACGGTGAGATTGACAATGGAATAAAACTAGGGTGAAAAATAATCCGTAAAACCACGTCATATTTAACACCCCAGTTTTATCCGTTAATAAAACATTGATAGAGTACTAGTCAAGTGGGTATAAGTTGTGTCCACCGACATCAGCGAGTGTCTTTACTGGTAACCATATAAAAATAGCGGTATTGCGTTCAAAACTAAGCTTGGTATGGTCTCTGACAAAGCTTCGCTTTGAACTCCTTCAGACCCTAATCTCAACAAGGAGAAACAAAGTGATACCAAAAACCAATATGACCAGCCTCAAACGGGAGAAACGAAGTGATGAAACTTAAACGCAATGCGAGGAACGTTGTCGTCGCTCTGGCGATATTGGCATTAGCCTTTGTTATCGCTTCCAAAGCGGGCCTATTTTCTGAACAGCCGTTTTATATCGCCGTTGTCAGTACGATGAGTGGCGAGTCTCAAGCCAAGGGACAGGCCATGGTCAACGCAATCCGCCTCCAGATTGATCGCGTCAACCAGGCCGGTGGCATCAATGGCAAACCAGTCGAATTGCTTGTGTTTGACGACGAAGGCGATCCCATAGTGGCTCAAAAGAAAGCCTCGGAAATTGCAGCGCAAAATAAAGCCCTTGTGGTGCTTGGGCATTATTTTAGTAACGCCTGTGTTGCAGGGGGGGAAGTTTATCAAAAAGCGGGCATTCCCGCCATTACGCCTTCATGTACGGCTGACCGTGTCACGGAAGGCAATGACTGGTATTTTAGAGTCGTTCCCAACAATGGTGCCGAGGGTACGTTTTTGGCCAATTATGCCAAACTGGTCATGAAACACGACCGAGTCACCATCGTCTATGATGACCAAAATGATTATTCTCGTTCGTTGGCGAATGGTTTTGAAAACCCCTTTCGAGGTTTGCGGGGAACGATCCAAAATAAATGGATTGTCAATGCCAAAGCGGACAACGCGGATCAGCAGATTGGGGTTATTGCCAAAGCCTTCTTACGGGAAAACCCCGGCTTGATTTTTCTCGCATTGCAAGCTAATGATGCGAAAAAGCTTATCGTTTCCATCAGACGCAAGGGTTTACAATATCCCATCCTTGGTGGCAATGCGCTGAGTCAAAAAACCTTCGCGACACTTTTTAATGAATATCCCGAAGAACAAGTACAACCAGGCTATTTTTCGGATGGTATTTATGCGGCCGCGCCCCTGATCTTTGATGTGGCGGGTGAACGTTTACAACAAGGCCGAGATCTGTTTATAAAAAGATTTGGCGAAGAACCTAGTTGGGTGGTGGCAACCGCTTTTGAGGCAGTTCAGGTGGCCATTGAGGCGATTAAAAAGACCAAGATTCAAGGCAAGCCAGAAAATCTGGTCAAAGAACGCCAAAAAATTCGGGATTACTTGGCCAAACGGACTAGCATGAAGAAGGCCTTTAAAGGCATCAACGGGCCGTTTTACTTTGATAAGCAGGGTAATGCGGTTAAACCCTTAGCCATTGGCGTGTTTAAACATCAACAGTTTATCTCGGCTTTGACACAATTTCAGCCGGTGGATGATCTCCAACAGGTTGATCATCTTGAGGAAGAATTAGCGGCCGAACGCATTGTGACTATTGCCGGACAATATATGTATAAAACCCATATTGTTTACACTGGCATAGATTTCAATGCCGTCAGTGATATTGATGTCAAAAATTCCACTTACCAAATGGATTTTTACCTGTGGTTTCGCTCTAAAAAAGGGGTTGATGCCAGCGACATTGAATTTATCAATTCGGTCGATTCCTTCCAAAAACTTCAAAATGATCAGGCCATTATTGAGGAAACAGTGGTATTGGATAATGCCATTAAGGACCTTGGGGAAGATATAACCTATAAGGCTTATCGTGTGAAAGCTGATTTTAAGGGGCAATTCCATTTCAAAGATTACCCCTTTGATAAACAAACATTGGCGGTTCAATTTCGCCATACTAAATTAACTCGCAACAACTTCATCTATGTTGTTGATTTTGTGGGTATTGGTGAAACCACCAAACAAGGTATTTTGGCTAAATTGGAACGCAACAATGTTTTCAGTTCTATTAGCGATTGGAAAATCAAGGGTGCGAATTTTTTTCAGAACATTATGGACAACGAATCCACTTTAGGTAATCCCAATTTGTTTAGAACCGGTTCCCATATTCAGTATTCACAGTTCAATGCTGTCATTAAAATCAAAAGGGATACACTGGGTTTTCTCACCAAAAACTTGCTACCTCTGTTGTTTTTGGTGGGTATCTCATATTTGATCATGTTTTTACCTTTTGATGAAAATACCGTTATGGCTATCAGCGGCACTTTGATGGCGGTGGTTTTTTTCCATTTAAGTCTGGCAAGTGCTTTACCTGACGGGATTAGTTATGCGGTGGCATTGGATCAGGCATTTTATGTCATTTATGGGTTAATTACCTTCCAACTCTTGTTGGTGGTAATTGCTCAACGTGAGACGGTTAACGGCAATGAGATCGCGTTGAAACGTATTGTTTTGACGGGGCAAGTGGTTTACCCCATCGTGTTTTTAATCGCTGTCATATTAATGGCTGATATCTATGGCGGAATACGCTTATTCCCGGTTCAATCTGGTCCAACTTCTGAGGTATCCCAAACCGCTTCTCAAAACCTGACGGCTCCAAAAACCATTGACGAGAAAGTCACTTTGACTTTCGGGGCTTGGCGAACAGCAAGGATAGACAAAATCAACCGAGTGCTTGCTGTATTCACTGCACAACATCCCAATATTACCGTCAAACCCCAGCCAGCGGCGGTAAAATGGTATACCCCAATGCTGGAATTTCAACTGGAAAAGGGTATCGCGCTGGATGTGTTCTATTTGAGATCATTTTCGCGTTCTCAACCGTTGTTTGAAGCCGGTTATCTGGAACCACTGGGGAATTTGCCCGGCTTGAAGGAAAACTTTGATCTACCAGCGCGTCAACCTTGGCTATCTGAGAATGGCGAGCCGTATGCGGTACCATTCCAAGCCGTCTCTCACGGAATATACTACAACATTGATATTTTCAAAGATCTGAACTTGGCTGTTCCCACAACGTGGGAGGCCTTATTGAGCACCGCGCAGGCCATAAAAAAGGCTGGGTATCTCCCATTTGCCAATGGGATCAAGACGGGTTGGGCAACCTCTGATATTATCTTTATGGGCTTGGCACCCAACTTTATTGGTGGGCGTGAGGGAAGACAAAAATATGAGTCAGGTGAACGTTGCTTTGACGATGAACACGTTGTCGCTGCGTTTCAAGCGGTCGCTGATCTCGCGCCCTTTTTGCCAGACAATCCGGAAGAAATCAGTGTCGGGCAAAGCAAGCAGTTGTTTCTGCAAGGTAAAGTGGCTATGTTTATGGGCAGTTCATTGAACATTTCAGCTTTTAAACAAGGACGGCCAGACTTTGAATGGGGTATTTTTGCGATACCAGCACTGAAGGGACAACCTGAATATGTCACCTATCATCCGGATTTTGGGATTGGGCTGAATGCTGCTTCAAAGCATAAGACAGAGGCGAAACTGTTGTTGGAATGGCTTAGTCAACCTGAAACGGGTGAATTATTGAGCAATGAGTTCCCCGGCTTTTTTCCGATGCATAAAAAAGCACCAACTATCCGTAATAAACACGCGAGGGCCTTTCTGGCGTTGAATGAGGGGCGTGAAACAGACGTGCGTTGGGCCTTTCCAAAGTTGATGGGTAGATCACCAAACGGTAAGGCACTGATGCAGAATAACACGGCCGCTGTAATCATGGGCCAGAAAACACCTCAAGAAGCAGCCGAGGCTTTGCAAGATGGATTGGGTCAATGGTTTAAACCGGCCCAAAGATGCTTTCAATTTGCTCAACGTTGATTTGACGGATGCTATCCCTTCCGAGGGATAGTATCCGTTTTAACATGAAAATTTTGGTTATGTTTTTATCGACTCAAGATATTTACATTTTGGATAAGTTTTATTGTAGGGTGGGCAACGGGTTTTTTGTTGCCCACCAAAACACTACAATTTTAGGAGTCCAAACTTTAGTTTGGTAGATGGGCAAACTAAAATTATATTTCAATCAGAACCAAGTTTTTCGTACCAGGTTCGCCTGAAACGAATGATAAGCTTTGTACTCCTTTAAACTATAACTCACGCCGTTTTTCGTACCAGGTTCGCCTTGTGCTCCTGATAAGCTTTGTGCAATGGTTGGTGTATGAAGTCAAAGTCGAACTCATGTTATTAATTTCTAAACAGTTTAATATAAAGAAAAAATTCATCATAATCGTTGCCGGCTTGATCCCAAGCGCGTGCGAAACCTAATGATAAAGTGGCATCTATGGTATAGAAGTTAGTCAAGTACCAGTTACTTTGGATACCCAGGTTATAATATTGGGCTGATGTGTCTTCAAATTCAGAATAGAGCCGTTGATGAAAAACCGAGATATCCGCTCGTATCAAATAACTATCCCCAAATCGTTGGCCTATTTTGACGGAGGGGAAAATATTTTCTACTGTGAATTTGGCAAAGCGATCCGCGATTTGGCTGTTGTCGCCAAGTCCGGAGAAGTTTTCAATTTGCCGATAGCGTCGGTTGGTTCCTGCTTCTAAGAGTTGGTTGCCAAAACCTTCAAAGTAAAATAGCCCTGCCCCAATGAAATCGCCCCAGCTTTTTCCAGCCGCTGTTTGAACGCTGAAAATATTATGGGGGGTAAAAATCGGGGTGAACCAATTGAATTCACCAGACAATGTGGTGGCGTTGGTGGCGAAATCATCGGTTAAATGCGTTTTTCTGAGTTGGGCGTTCCATTCATAGCCTTTTTCTGCATCGACACTGCCAATCGTTCTTCGCAGGTTAACGCCTTGAAAGCCGGTTCCATAACTGAGCGTTTCTTCGGTACTTTCTTGGCCAAAATCATCGTATTTCCATTGGTTCCAGCCTAGAGAAAACGACTGTGTCAGGGTTTTGGGTCGATCATAGACCCAGAATTTATTGTATGCGGTGAAAATCCCGTTATTGACGCGCCGCACCTCACGTCGATTCGCCAAATCATAAAAGGAAGTCGGCAAATGTTGTAAGCCGATACTAAACCGATTCAAATATTCATAACCACCATTTAAATGAAAATCGTAGCCAGAATCGGGGTTTTCCTGTTTGGAAAGGCCGGTTTTTAGGTACAAACGATGTTCGTTCAACGGATCTTTCATTTCTCCATAGAGTCCTAACGCTGTCTGCTTACCATAAGAGGCGATGGTTGGAATCAGCGCGGTTTTTTGGAGGTTGAGCCAGCCGTGATATTTTTCACCAACCAGTTTTTTGTCAGCGAGAATTGTAGGATCGGGCTTTAATCGCCATTCGCGCAATTCTGGATGGTTTTCAATGACTTGTTGGCCGCGATAGTGGATGGCTGCTACACCGTCCACCGGTTGGTTAGGTATGATGACGGGTTGAAAACCTTGGCTGGTGAATTGATAGGCAAAAATGCGTTCTTGATCTAAGACTAATGGATGAAACAGTCCGGTTGGGCTGTTGCTTAACACTTCTATCTCATTACTGTCCACCGCTTTGCGGAAAATATTGGAGACACCGCTGGTGTATGCGTTCCAATAGGCGCTGTTGCCGTCTATTCCCCAACTGGGATGCTCTGGGCTGCCTTCATTTGTTAAAACTTTATACAAAAACCGTTTTTCTTTCAATACTTTCACTAAATCAATTAAGATGAACTGTTGTTCGCCAGTGCCTTTTCGGAGCGTGGCTAACATGGTTTTGCCGTTAGGATGAATCTGAAGATGACCCAAAATGGTGCCGACTGGCAGTAAAATCTTTGGTGAAATCTGTTGATACGGAAAAGGGGACATCACTAAGGCGGATTGTGAATGGCGGATTTGAATACCCCACAGCGCGTGATTGTGCGGATTGATCGCCAAATTGCCGAGACGCGCATCCTGAAATAAGCGTTTACTCTCTCCATTGTTAATATCGACGGCCCACAAATCACGATAGCCTCTGTCATTATGCGTGGTGAAAAAGAAAAAACCTGTTTGTTGATCAAAGGCGGTGGCGGCGACTTGTATCAGCGTTGGGGTTGGCAGCGTGTGAATTTCCTTGAGTTCGCCGGTGTTTAAATCCAGTTGTTCAATCGCGGTGAAGTGATGCGGGCGGAGGCTTGCCAATAGGATTGAATTGTCGCGGTTCTGGTAGCCTCTGGTTACCCAGCCGAGTGGCGCGGTGATTTTTTGCGTGGCACTCAATGGGTATTTTTGGATTCTTTTGAGGTTTTGCTGTTGAAATTGTTGTTCGGTGGTGAGGAAGAGTGCCCAAGCATCTTCTAGGCTGGTGCCGAAAACTTGCTGAAATTTGGTCTGAAAATGAATATGTCCTGGTTTTGGATCGAGTCGCACCCATTGCAATAGTCCTTGCAAACCATATTGGATAGCGAGGTGGCTCATAAAGCGGGTGCCATATAAATAGGCGGTGCTGCCTAATAAAAAAGAATCGTCATTAAAATCCACATCTCCCCATGCCAGCCACGGCGCGTTTTCATAAGTCAAGGTCCGAAAATACATTTCGTCATAACTGCCCAATACTCGCCCATAGCCACCACTAAACCAGGTTTCCATAAATACCGCGATGCCTTCTTGATACCAAGTGGGCGTAAAGCGTCCCTGATTCGTCAATAAAGAAAAGGGCAACGTCAGCGGACTATGTTTGATTGGCATGACTTTACCAAAAATACGGCGTAAGCGTGCCTGGGTTGGGGAGGCTTGATCGCCAATGACGATATGGACTAATTCATGGCTGAATAACCACAGAAACTGATCGTCAAAACGGGTAGATTCATAATCCGATTGGTCAAAAGGGGCGACATCCAGCGTCATTGTGTTGTGGGGTAACGCGGTGGCTCTGCCGCTGCCAGTGTCTTGATAATCCCGGATTATGACGGTAATGATTTCGGTGGGTTGATAATGGAAAATTTGTTTGAGGCTGTGCAATGACACTTCGGCACCAATGATAATACGAGGAAGCAAGGCTTGATGTTGTTTTTGATAAATGAAGCGAAAGTTGTCGGTGCTGAGATGAAGCCATTCGCTGGCGAAGGAAAAGATGGGAAACCATAAAAAACCAAGAAAACTGGCTATTTTTAGTATTCTTAACAAAGTTAATGTCATTATGCTACTCGGTGTTTTGCTATTTTCCTGTGGGGGAGGCTATTGTAATAAAAATCTTAATAGAAATCTGTGAAATAAATCTGTGAAATACGGAACGTATTTGAAAAAGGCGAAAATATTTCTCCCTCTTGAGTTGAGTACAACGAATTACGTGGATAAACGAATGATGCATCAAATCTTTGATTATTTATCAGACGCGGATGGGATTCGTTCGATAAATGGCAACGAAAGATAAGTTCGCCATGTCTTCTCAATCAATGAGAAACACGTTTAGGGAGTAATTCGTTTATCCACGTAATTCGTTGTACTAAAGGGGTGGTATGAAAACTTTCGCTCTCCTGCACGAGTGGAAATCCCTTTTCATCTTAGGAAAATCGTCTGGGTTATTGGGTGCCATCAAATAATAGACGTGATTCGGCATAATACATAAACCATACAATGCAAATTTATATTTTTTTGATTGGTGCCAGGTATCGGAACCTAAATACAAAGAGAGATAACCAAAAAAAAGGCATTCCCTTTTACATGGGAATGCCCTTTAGGATTTGACCACATTAAGATGAGGTTGAACCGCAACGATATTTATTATGATGTCTATGGTGGGCAAACAAAAAGACGTTTGCCCACCCTACCTACTACTGGGGTGATAAAAATTGTGAATTGTGAATGAAAAACTAATTATCACGATCACGGTATCGCATCGGCTCCCAATCAAATCAGATTTGATGAAAAGGCATTATAAAGCCAATATAAGAAATGTAAAATATTGATTGGTTGTGGTAATCCTAAATAGTTTTTTGTTAATTTGACAAATCACTCCAGAGGCGAACTACAAGGATTGTTTATAAAAAAGGATAAACCAAAGCATTCGTGTTTTTTATCCGTATCGATTAAACAATCTATGTAATTATATACTAGTGCAGGAGAGCGGAAATTCCCATACCACCTAGCTGAAGTGGTCTGGATCCTTCCGCGTTCGTGTACTAGGGTTTTAATCCGTATCGATTAAACAATCCTTGTAGTTATATTCTTATCCTTTCTTATAAGCAATCTTTGTAGTTTTGGTCAAAAACCTCTCAATTACGTTTTCAAACAAATCAATAAGTTATAGATGGTTCGGTTTTTTTTCGCTCTGACTGAGATGAAGATAAACGTTTTTTAGGCCGGTATTGGGAAGGGCTTCAATGATTAAATAGCCTTGAAAGTCAGTGACTTATAGATTAAACGTTTTTTGATGCTCAAAAATATTTTAAAATGCGAAAATGGCGCGTCAGATTTTTGTAGCCTTATTATTACCCGAAATCGCTAAAATATTTTTCTGACAGCGCAATAGACTGGGTACCTATTTTAATATAAGTACTTGATTTTTTTGTTATTTTATTGAAAGGCACAAAATGGTTATTTCTTATAAATCAATAACTTATAAATAATCAATGTCATGTCTATTCTAAAACCGCCAAAGCTTGCTTAACAGGCAAAAACATTAGATGTTTGGCAAACATCGGATGTTTATCCTTTCGTCTGTTTCTGGAATACTATAAATATATTGCACTAGCAGCCTGAGCCTGTCGAATAAAATCAACTAACTCATTATTTAAAACAGTTTTAGAATATTAACTACAAAGATTGTTTATAAAAAAGGATAAACCAAACCATTCGTGTTTTTAATCCTTTCTTATAAGCAATCCCTGTAGTTATAGGGGTTTATCTGTATCGATTAAACAATCCCTGTCGTTATTGCTGGCTAATAATCACCTGAAATTTATTGCCATCCCTATCATCAATAAAATCAATCGCTTGCCAAGCTTTATAGGCGCGACGAATACCGGTACCCAGCCCTCGGTAAGGCAGTAAATGAATCGCATGAGAAACCAATACCGGATTACGCATATTGGAAATGCCATGTCGAATGTTTTCTATCGTTAAATTATTGGGCAAACGTCCAGGGCTAATAATCTCAATACGATTATCAAACATAAACACCTTGATAGGCGCAGAAATAAAATAATCACGGTGTAGCAGCGCATTAACGATTATTTCTTCAATGACGATTTTGGGAATTTCAAGTTTCCCCAATGAATTCACATTTTGCCCTTGCTGAACTCGATGCAAGTTTCGGCTAATAAAACTCAATGTTTGTTCAAAAACGGCAGAAAGTACTCCAGTAATATCTTGACTATCAATATAATGTTCAATATCAATATCATTGCCTGGCCACACGACGGCTTTAACCATAAAGGCGGGTTTGAGGATTTGTGGTGTTTTCCCAAACAATAACAAACCGGTGAGTGTGAGTTGCCCATGACGAAACAAATTTAAGTTTTCCAGCAAACGGGGTAACGGCAGTCCATATTCTTCTAAGGTTTCCTCATAACGGTTTTCGTAATAATGCTGAAACAGAGATCGCTCAATATCTGCTATTGAACTATGAGGCACTGGGACTTCATCCGCATAGATAAGCCCTTCAGATTGAAACAAGCGTTGCATTTCTTCTCTCGCGGTGACTTTGCGTTTATCTGCACCACTTTTAACCCAAATTGCGCCTTGATTATCCATATAGGGTTGACTAATCCCTGCGGAAACCTCAATGATGATAACCAATCCTTGCTCAAAGCGAATATTTTTTGTATTTGGATTAATCGGTGGATGTACAGACTGGGAAGCCACGTTAGATATCAACTGATTTAAACGTCCAATATCCGGTGTCAATAAGCCAGAAATTGAGCCATCGTCATTCACGCCGACAAGAATTTGCCCTCCACCTGAATTAGAAAAAGCCACCATTTCAGCAGCTAACTGGTTAGCGTTTTTGAAATCAGCCTTAAATTGGATGCGGCTACTTTCACCACACGCAATTGTATCAAGAAGTGTTTTTTCGTTCATTTTTTTAAATGATTTGATATTCGATTTCACCGTTTTTTAAAAATTTCGTAACTACTTAGCTAAGTGGGCAAGGTATTTTTTGTGCAACGGCACTTTTTTAATGAGGAAGCCGTTGCACTAAAAAGACTTTGCCCACCCTACTTTACTACATGACTACTAATCTTATACACCGTTTGAGGACCGTCAATCCCTTTAAGATTGACAGAATGGCGATTCAGATTTTTCAGGCCCCGTTCTTTCAAACATTGCATAAATACAGCGTCTTGATATACTTGTTCAGAGAAGCAAATTTCACCACTCTTAGCGATGGCTTGAATACGCGCTGCTTTATTAATCGTCGAACCAAAATAATCAAGTCTCTCATTAAGATTGACCAAAATTGCAGGTCCTCGATGAATACCAATTTTGATATGAACTTGTTCATCAGTACAGTGCTTATTATTGTATTGTCTAAACTGTTCAAGGGCATCAATAATCGCTCTGAGTGCCAACTCGTTGCGAATAAATGAAGCCATTACTGCATCGCCTATCGTTTTAAGAATTGTCCCGCCTTGTTTTTCGGTTTGCTCAAACAAAATATCAAAATGGTCACGGACAATATTATAAGCCAGCACATCACCCAGTTTTTCGTACATTTCTGTTGAGCCAGTAATATCTGTAAATAAAACCGTGACAGAGGCGATTTGCATTTGCTCACGATCAGATAAAACTTGTTCGCCAAATAGGGTACGAAATATCGGATAGTGAATGAGTTCTAAACCAGATAGGAGTGGGGGTGATGCGAAACCTTCTGCATATAACGGCGTAAATTTGCGATCATCAATTTCTTTATTAAGCGAAAAAGTGACTTCAATCCACCGCGCAAAATCGGTTTCAAATTCCTTTTTGCACCCTTCGCAATAAGAGAGCCTAGACGCTTTGGATAACTGTTGATAATCCTCAGTAATGGTATGGCACTGTGGACAATGTACTTCCCAATTGAGATCAAATAAGCCGTCTAAGACACCATATAAAAACTCTGGTACAACTTGGTTCACCGATAAGTTGGCATACTTTGCTACATCAACAGGACTAATCCGTTGTTTTGGCAATTTTTTTTCAAACTCTAGCACCCAACGTTGTATCGCTTCCACTGCGGGTATGAAAGCGGATGGCCTTTTTTTAAGTATTTCTAGCTTTTGTAAAAATAAATAGGTATTCATAATGGTGAATGGTGAATGAAAAAAATTGTAAGTGATTGTTTTTTTTATATTTATTTTCAGTAAATAAAAATAGGTTCAGCTTTGTTCTATACCTCAACAAATTTTCATACCGGTTTGCAAGGCTAAAGTTTTTTGAAGAAAAACTTTAGCCTCGAAAGTTATTGAGCCAATTGTCGTAGATAGCCGACGAACAAAATATCTATCAACTGCAAGGCAATGATGACGACAAGCGGTGAAAAATCAATCCCTTGTATGGGTGGCATTTTACATTGTACAGGTCTCAACAGCGGTTCATTGAGATAATATAAAATATCATGAAAAGGATGGTAGCTACCTGCTGGCGTAATCCAACTCAAAATCATTTGAATGACAATTGCAAAAATAAAAATGTAAATCAATAAAGATAATAATTCAGCAACAGACAATAGGAATAATCCCATTATTCCCAAATTTTGTCCGTACAGAGTGATGATCAAAGTAAATCCCAGCATCTTTAACACCAACATTAAGATAATCGCTGCAAAGTCAATGTTATGCCAGCCAGGTATAAAGCGATAAAGAAATCGCAAAGGGGGATCAGTGATTTTCAAAAGCAAGAGCAAGAGGGAATCACCGCGAAAGCTAACCCGTAACCATTGCAATAGAAAACGCAGCATGAGCAGCAAAATGTAAATGCCAAAGACGGTATTAATTAAAAAGACTAAGGCTTGAGTGACGGGAGTAACCACGTTATTTTTCTCCAAATTGTTGAGCTAAATTGATAGCACGTTGTTGGGCCGCATATAAGGCTTGATCAAATAAGGGTTGTAATCCACCCGCTTGTAAAGTATTAATGGCTTCTTCAGTTGTTCCCCCTTTGGAAGTCACTCTCGCTCGCAAAGTCGCCGCATCTTCTTGACTTTCAAGTGCCATTTTCGCTGCACCAAAGGCGGTTTGTAATGTCAGCAAACGCGCGCTTTCTTGTGGCAAACCTAAAGCACACGCGGCTTTTTCTAACACTTCCATTATGAGGAAGAAATAAGCGGGACCACTGCCTGATAACGCGGTTACCGCATCCATTTGTGTTTCTTCTTCCAACCAGAGGGTTAATCCCACCGCCCGCAAAATATTTTCCGCCAATTCGCGTTGACTATCACTCACATGTTCACCTGCAAATAGGGCTGATGCGCCGCTTCGTACCAGTGCTGGCATATTTGGCATGACGCGCACAATGGGCAATTCAGCGCCTAGCCAACGTGCGATATCCGCTATGCGTATACCAGCGACGAGGCTGATAAACAAAGGAGGATTTGTGGGGAGAGCAGTGGCGATAGATTTGGTGACATCAGATAATATTTGCGGCTTAACTGCTAACACAACGACATCGCTCTCTTCGATTGCCGTTAAATTATTCGTGTCGCATCGTACTTTCCATTGTGCGGCAAGCGGCTGAGGCTCAGGATCAGCAACTCGTATTTGATCAATGGCCACCCCCGTTTCAATGAGTCCACCAATGAGGCTGCTCGCAATATTTCCACCGCCAATGAATGTAATAATATTGTTTTTCATAATCGATTTTTTTTAAACGTTTGCAAATAATTCTAATTTTAAATGGTTTTTAATGAGGCTAAGGTTTTTTGAATCTTTAACCTCGTATATTAATTGGACAGTTCGACAATCCATCATTCACAAGCTATTATACAACATCTTTGTACAGGACATTTTTTATTGTTTGCTCGAGGCTAAAGTTTTTTGTAACGACTCAGAGCCTTGAAATTGCAAGGCTAACCGCTGACTCGACTCTCAAAGTAAGTTTTCATTAACATAAAAGGTTTTAAATTCTGTTAATTCTCATTCTAATAATTAAAAGTGATTTAAATCAATGAATTATAAAAAATATCCTATACAAAGATACAACAGAATAAACAATTTCTTCGCAAAATAAGTGATAGCAAAAACGAAAACATCAAGTACAAACGTTAAAAATTGAAGTATCGTGAATGGTTGAAAAAGTTTTCGAGTTATAATATAATTTTTAAGGTGTAATATCTTCGTCAATCTGAAAACTTTTGAGTTTTAGGCTTTTGAAGAAAAATGGTCAGCCTAGAATGGATTATACTCAACAAAAATTTATCATTAAAAATGTTTATAACCGAGTATAATCCTGTTCAAAAGTTTTTTGATGTTTCACGTTAACTGACTAACTAACTGGTAACTAAAACTATGCTTATTCGTACTTTAACTCTCTTATTCATTTTATTCTCGTTTGGTTGTAGCCAACAAGTTCCAAAGACTGACATTAAGCCGACTGTGACAGATAAAATCCAGACGGCAATCCAAGCGGCTAAAAAACAGGAAACCCAAGGGGATTACAAAAAAGCAGCCCAGACGTACCTGCAAATCGCCGCGCAAACTAACCCACCAACACAACAAGGCTACCAATTATCGGCTATCAAAGCTTTTCTTAAAGCCGAACAGTTCAAAGAAGCAAAAGCCCAGTTGGCAACGTTGGATGTCAGCCAAAGTTTTGGCTTAGAAATCCCGATGGAACTTGTACATATCCAAATTGACTTGGTAGAGAAACGCCCTACCAAAGCCTGGAAACGGCTTCAAGCCATCGAATCATCCGCATTGTCTGAGCCATCATTGCAAATAGAATACAAGCAATTACATGCAGAAGCACTGGCGGCTAAAGGTAATCTGTCAGAAGCGATGCGTGAATGGATGGAACTTTCCAAATCGGCTGCCTCCGATCCCGTCGTTTTGCGGGAAAACCACAAGTCTTTATGGCGCGGTTTGTCTTCTCATAAGGAAAGCAATCTTAAAAAAGTGCTGCAAAAAGAACAAGATGGGATTATTTCCAGGTGGATAACCTTAGCCTTATCAACAAAAACAGCCCAGCAAAGGGCAAGTATTAATAACTGGAAACTACGCTTTCCAAAGCATCCCGCTACACAGCATGTTATACCCCGCCTCTTGCAAGATTTGCCAAAGCTAACACCGCCTCAGCAAATTGCTTTGTTATTACCTTTAAGCAGTCGGTTTGCTGATCGGGTTAAAGTGATAAAAAATGGCTTTTTCGCCGCGGCGGAAAAAAGCGCGAGCAAAGTAACTATCAAGGTGCAAGATGTCAACGCTGCTAATGTTTTAGAAGCGTATCAAAAGGCAGTTGATGATGGTGCCGATTTTATTGTGGGGCCCTTAGAAAAAAATGCGCTTGAAGTGTTAGCTAACAGCCAACCTCAATTGCCAGTACCCACTTTAGCTTTAAATCATTTGCAAACCGCTGTAACCACAGGCAACCTGTATCAATTTAGTTTGTCGCCTGAAGATGAAGCCGTCGCGGTGGCAAACCGTGCCTTGCTAGATGGACATAATACCGCTTTAGTCATTGTGCCAGAAGGTGCTTTTGGAAAGCGAATCTCGGCGGCATTTAAAACGGCGTTGGAAGAACAGGGTGGAAAAGTGGTTGCTCAACAGAGTTATGGTGAGAATTTTAAAACCCCCATTTCAAAAGCACTTCGACGATCCATGGCTGTTGATATGGTATTCCTGTTGGCTTTTCCAAACATGGCACCAGAAATTAGCCCTTTAATCAAATCAAGACTGAAAAATGTGCCCATTTATAGTACTTCTCATCTGTACAATGGTACACCCAATCCAAAAGAGAATGCCTCACTGAATGGCATCAGGTTCGCCGATATGCCTTGGATATTGGAACCCGATGAAGATGCGAGACAATGGCAACGCACTTTAAAGAAAGAAATGAAAAAATACAGGCGTTTATTCGCTTTGGGTATTGATGCCTATACTTTAGTTCCCCTGCTCCAACAATTGAGCCAAAAGGAATGGCAAGGTCAATCGGGACATTTATTCGTGAACTCTCAGGGCTTCATTCATCGTGATCAATTCAGTTGGGGGCATTTTGTGGGTGGAAAAGCGCGGTTGCTTGATGAGGAAATCGTTTCTGAATAGGAATCCAACGCTTTAATGAACGACTGAGAAATCCGATTTTTTCAAAAATCGGATTTCTTAAACCTCTTTTCATTCAAATTAATGGACGGTTGAGAAATCCGATTTTTTCAAAAATCGGATTTCTTAAACCTCTTTTCATTCAAATTAATGGACGACTGAGAAATCCGATTTTTGAAAAAATCGGATTTCTTAAACC
>JAOZSV010000004.1:51701-72338 GCA_029939505.1 Thiotrichaceae bacterium
AAATTAATGGACGACTGAGAAATCCGATTTTTGAAAAAATCGGATTTCTTAAACCTCTTTTCATTCAAATTAATGGACGACTGAGAAATCCGATTTTTGAAAAAATCGGATTTCTTAAACCGCATTTAATTTTAATTGCTTGAATTTAAAGGCTTTTTTAACTTTTCATGGAAATTCACTTAAAACGTGGACAATGGGCTGAAGAACTGGCTCATACTTATTTATGTGAGCAGGGCTTACAATCTATTGAACGCAACTATCGTTGCAAAGCGGGAGAAATTGATCTTATCATGCTTGATAAGATTATTTTAACGTTTGTAGAAGTACGTTACCGAAAAAATCAGCGTTATGGTGGCAGTTTAGAAAGTATTGACGCACGTAAACAGGAACGTATTTTGATCACAGCAAATCATTATTTGCAATCCCACCAATGGGCGCAGCAATATACTTGTCGTTTTGATGTTGTATTAATGAGTGGCGCAACTGATAATCCAAAATTACATTGGATATCAGATGCTTTCAGAATTTCTGATTTTTGAGTTTTAAACCTGTCAGGTTTGTCGTTTCACAAAACTAAAACCTCGAACGGAAAAATGTCAAAACAATTGCGGTGGAACTATTTCCAACTCCTTGTTTTTATTCGATAAATTTATTATAACCCGTTTGGGTAAATCCGGTTGATATTCTAATGCTGCGGTTTGATTGGATAAGGCAGGACCACTCGGTAGTAAGTCATCGGGTGAGTTTGGAATGCCCTCGCTTTTAATCACCACAAAGTGACTTCTTTCTTTCGTTTTTGGAGAACAAGACGGTTGAAGTTGTTTTTTTGCTTCAAAAAATTTCGCCGGTAATATCATCAAACTTTCAAGCGCATCTTTTGCCACCGTAATTTGAATATTCAGATCGCCGGAGGCTTTGATTTCACTTGGAAGAAAGGTGTAAATGCCTTTGGTAGTGATGTCGATGTCACCGCCTTCACCGCTTTTTGTTTTTGCGATGATTTGGCTGTTATCTAATATGATAAATGCGTTGTTAAGGAGGATGTTGCCATCACTACTGTCTTTCGCATTGATGCTGGTGGTGATTCCACTGTCGATTAAATATAAATAGCCCAGAGATTGAATATCAATGTCACCGCCATGAGCGTTGAAGGCTTCTGTATTGATAGAAGAGTCTTGCATTTTTACGGTATCTTCAACCCGGAGTGTGACATGCCCGGCATTGCCTTGAACTTCACTCGCGGCTTCGATACTGCCTCCTGAACTAAGATTAATGATTTTGGCTTGGATATTGATATTTCCTCCATGCCCTGTACCTAAAGTGCCTACGCCTATTATCGCATCCTCTTTGAGAATTAAATGATCTGTAACTAATTCAATTGTGCCACCGTCTCCCGTATTCTCAATTTTGAATAAGTCTGCTAATATCTCACCGCGATCAATGTCTAAATCAGATAAACTGAGTGTCACAGCTAATATAGAGCTACCTTCCCCTTGAGCGTCTAAACCGGATAAACTGACTACATCGCTAACTTGAATGTTAATATTGCCCCCTTTACCGGCACCCATCGTTGCCGCGCTGATAGTTGAACCATCCAGCATGGTAAGTTTTTGTGCTTCTAATCTGATATGACCCGCGTCTCCTTCTCCCATAGCGATTGTTAAAATGCTGCTGGCTTCTTTATTTTCTCCAGCAGACAGGACAATATTTTCTGCGACTTTGATGTCTAGGTGACTTCCTTGACTTTTCCCAAAGTTGAATCCGCCTATAAGTGCGCCATCTTTGAGATATAATTGTTTTGCCTCCAATTCAATACTGCCACCGCCTCCGGATTTTTCTGTTTTGTTTTTGGCACTCGCACTAATGCTACTACTTAGACTAAAAGAATCTATTCCAAAAAGACTGATTCCAGAAAGGCTGATGACATCGGATGCTTTAATTTTAATATGTCCGCCTTTTCCTTCTCCAAGTGTCGCCGCATTAATGCCCGCTCCCTCTTTTAAACTTAATGAACCTGTTTCTAACAGAATGGTACCGCCATTACCTTTAAGTGAAGCAACAACCAGTCCGCTAGGCAGTATAATCTTTTTACCTTCAAGTGTATCGAACTTGATTCCACCAGGTAGTATAATGTCTTCATCTAGTATTTTGCCCCCAGAAAATTCTGTTTTTCCTGAGACTTTAATGATTATTCTGCCGCCCTGCCCTGTACTATGACTGGCACTGGTTAAGACTCCCCCATTTATTGCTTTTAGTTCGTCCGCTTGCACATTGATATCGCCGCCTTCTTTTTCGTCAAACGTGTTGGTTTGTACCCTCGCATTATCTAAGAAAAAGCGTCCAGCCCGAATATAAATATCGCCACTATTGCTTCCTTTCTTTGTGGTGGTGATGTAGGTATTTTCTAAAATCACATCGCCGCGCTGCGCCGATAATTGTAAATCTTCTGGTTTCAGTGTCACATCACCCGCTTGCGCTATGCTGGCTAAGTTAATCCGCCCATTTGGTGCGATGATAACAGGTAACTCCTTGATTATATTGGATTCATTGCCTTCTTCATCAACTCTCACTGTTCTATAAAATGTGCCATTTTTGATTTTAATGTCGCCACCAATCAGTGAAAGCGTTTTTCCCTCAGAGACATTCAGCCCAACCGGATGACTTTCCCAATCCGCTTGGGTGATTTCGCCTTGCCCTTCAACTGAAATGGGGGCAATGTGATTATCCAAAAAACCAAATGCTTTAATGGGGGCGATGGTTAATAAACTGTTATTGGGTTGGCTAGCATTAAATTGTCCGCCGTCTTGAAAATACAATGTATTAGCGGTGCTGGCATGGAAACTCCCTAGCACGTCTAATCTGGCATTTGGTCCAAACATCATGCCATTTGGATTGAGAAAGTACATATCGGCATTCGGAATAGTGCTGCTAAGAACGCCGTTAATATGTGAAGGATTTCCGCCAGTTATGCGACTAATCACATTTTTAACCGTATAAGGGCCAGAAAAAGTGGCGCTTTCACCGATGTTAATGTTGAAATCGCTGAAACTATGAAACAGATTTCCGCCGTGCTGTGAACCGAGTTCTGCGCCAATAGCGTAGTGGGGGCCTTCTAATGCACCACGATGTCCTAAAGTGCCGTCAAGAACAACTTCGGCATAGAGTGGGCAAGTTGTCAGTAATGTGGTTAAGCTAATGAAAGTGAATGATTTTGCGTACATGATAGATAGTTCCGATTATGCTAACAAAAGTTAATAATGAGCCTCTTGCAAACTAAAAAAGAGATTTTTTAGAAATGCAATCGTAATACTCGACTATCAAGTTTTTTATAAGTTATTGATTTATAAAGAAAGATAATTTTAATTGCTAAAAATCAATTAGCTTAAAAAATCAATGAGTTATATATTTAAATGCTCAAAAATCAATTCTCGTCAAGCTAAACAACATCAAAAACTTGATAGTCAAGTAATAGTATAATGAAAAAATATGATTTGAGCGAGTTACAAAACTCAGTAGCAATTCTAATCGTCTTGTTTTTACCTCAAATATGAGTTAAGATAAATTTTGAATCAGCTATACCTATTAACCCTTGTGAAATGATTTATTTGAATAGTTCAACGATCTAAATGTTTCACGAAACAAGAAAAATTCTGAGAAAATAATGATGAAACGATATCAACAAGTGACATTAGCAGTCTTTGTAAGCTGTTTTTCTACTCAAGTCGTGAGTCAGGAACATCACTACTGGAGCAAGCAATTTGGTTCTCGTTCAGCGCTGATGAGTGGAGCCGTGGTAGGCGGTGTCAGGGATACCAGTGCTGGCTTTTACAATCCGGGAGCACTTGGCTTTCTTGAAGCCTCAACTTTTTCAGCCAGTGGCAATGGTTATCAACTAGATTTTGTTGATATCAGTAATGGTGTCGGAACAGGTAAAGATGTTGAGTCATTTGAAACCAATATTGTGCCATTATTGATTTCTGGCACTGTTATGTTGGGTAACAATACATTTGGTTATTCGATATTAACCAAAAATCAATCCTCAATTAAAATGTCTGGGCGGCATGAAAAAAGTGCTTTTGACATATTGAGTTCCAGCTATGATTATGTGGAATTTGTGGATATTGATCCCAGTACATACGAGTCCATCTTTGATGATAGCAGCATTAAGTTTGATGGCACAGAAGATTATAGAGGGCAATTCACTTATGACAGTCAGGTGAATGAAATTTGGGGTGGTTTAAGCTGGGCACAGCATCTGCATGAGAATATTTCTGTGGGTATAAGCGGTTTTCTTGCCTTACGGAAGCAAAGTTTCAATGTGGTACAGTTTGCTCGTGTGACGAATCCCGACAGTCAGTATATTGCCAGTGAAGATGCATTTTTAAATGCTGATTTCTATAATGTTCGCGGGTTATTAAAGTTTGGTGTGGCAGGCGATTTTGGTGCGCTTAAAGTAGGTGCCACATTAACGACACCAAGTGTCAGTTTTTTTGGAACAGGCACTGTAGCAGGCGGTATGGGGCGGTTTAAGGAGGATGAGGCTCTTGGTTTTCTTGCTGATGATCAGCAAGATGATCTTGATGCTAAGTATAAAACACCGCTTTCCTTGGCGCTGGGGTTGGAATATGCAATCAATCAAAAAACCAGTGTGGCGGGTACCATTGAATGGTTCGCAAAACAGAAGAGTTATGATGTCATTACTCCAAACTCCAAAAATTGGCTCGTGGGTGGAAATGTCAACTTTGTTGACACTCAAGATGTCCTTAAAGTAGCGGATAAAGCTGATAGCGTGGTGAATTTTGCGGTAGCCGTTGAACAGGTATTCATCAATAAAATTGCGGGCTATTTAAGTTTTCGCACTGACTTTTCAAGCTTTCCTGGTGGCGACTATAATAGCATGGGCATTAATGATTGGGATGTTTATCACTTAACTGTTGGGTTCACACGTCAAAGTAAAACGTCGGAGCTTGCCTTGGGTTTCACTTATAGTTTTGGCAGTCAGGATGACTTTGAACGGTTAGCCTATATCAATCCAGCGGATCGAAGGGGAGATGATTACATTCTTGCCATGAATGATGAGGGAAAAGCATCTGCTGATTACAGGGCATTTGGTATTATTGTCGGTTACACTTACTTTTTTAAATAACAGTTTTGTACAGGATATTTTTTCTGGCCGAATCAGAATTTTGGTATCTTCTCTAAATTCTGTGGAAAAAACCTGTCAGGTTTGAGCCAGTTGACCCACATTTTTTGAGAAGATAACAAAAGTGATCAAATTAAGTTATAATGAATCTGATATTCATTTTACGGTAACGACTCAGAGCAACCACAAGGGTGTGCAGCCTACGTATAAATATTTTCGTCACTTTAAGAATCTGGTTGTAGGGGCAATCCTTTATGGTTGCCCTGAGTCGTTATCATTTTACATTAAATGATGAAGTTTCTCATTCACAAGCGGATGTCTATGAAGAAGATGGCATCAGCGTAGAGCAGGAGATTAATTTGAAAAAAATATTGATATTCACGATAACGATTTTATTGTTGAGCCATACAAGCTTGCAGGCTGATACCAAAGGAAAATTTGATTATTACACGTTGGCATTAA
Source organism: Thiotrichaceae bacterium (assembly GCA_029939505.1). Taxonomy (GTDB): domain Bacteria; phylum Pseudomonadota; class Gammaproteobacteria; order Beggiatoales; family Beggiatoaceae; genus QNES01. The sequence goes on from JAOZSV010000004.1 coordinate 57,307, forward strand.
GTTGGATGCCCGCATTTTGTGAGTCAAAACCCAACAAGCGGGAATGTCGGAATCAGGATGAAAAGCGATTTGATGCTTATCATTTTATTTTGCATGGTTTATGGCCAGGCGTGAAAGGCGATAAGCGTCATACTTATGGGTATTGCGATGTTTCTAAATCCGTCATTAAGAAGGATAAAAAGAGACGTTGGTGTAATATGCCAAAATTGGATTTGTCTCAAACTGTGAGGAAGAATCTGAATCAATTCATGCCAGGTACGGCTTCGTGTTTGCAACGCCATGAGTGGTATAAACATGGGAGTTGTTCTGGATTATCTGAGGAGGATTATTATGCTTTGTCCAATCAGTTGGTTGAAAAGTTTTCAAAAACAGATTTTAGTCAGTATATCGCGAAGCATGTGGGGAAAAATGTCAAACGAAAGACTTTGTTGAAAAAGTTTGATAAAGAGTTTGGCAAGGGCAGTCGCTCTTATTTGGTGTTAAGGTGTAAAAAAATACGCAGAAAGAGTTTGCTGACTGAAATTCAAATACATCTCAAAAAAAATTTCCGGGTAGCGGATGATTTTGGAAAAATGTTTCTTAAAGAGAAACTGAGGGTTCATGGCAATTGTCCACGCAGTTTTAAAATTGATGAGGTGGGTGTTTGGAATGGTTTCGAGGTTTGAGTTTTTTGAAAAAAAACTCAAACCTCGAAATGAAAGTATGTAGGGTGGGCAAGTGTTTTTTTGCCCACCTAAGGCTAATGAAGGTGGGCAACCAAAAAACGTTTTCGAGGTTTTAGTTTTTTTTCAAAAAACTAAAACCTCGAAACCACCCTACATTTAACGATGAAGCACTTTGGCGTGATAACGCATATCGTGACGCTCCAGCGTCACTCCTTTAAAGAAATTCCTTGAACTTCCTGTTGTCGATCTTCTAACCGCTTGCGGACCAACTGAATATGCACACGCAAACCGTAAAATTCTCCCATGTAAGAAAGCGGTACAGAAACCTGCTCAATCAGCTCTTTTTGCAGAGATTTCATTCGTTCTATTTCCGCTTGAATCGTCTCTAAATCAGCTATTCCATCAATTTTTCTGTCAATCTCACGCAAGATTCCATACCAGCGAAAAATCTTAAAACGAATGCTCCAGCGATACAGTGGAAAAGCACCCTTTAATAAGGGAAGGAATACCGCAATCAAGGGTATCAACATGATTTTCAATCTATCCAATGTACTGCTTAACCAAAGAGGGAAAATACTTTGCAACCAACTTGGTCCATATTCCAAATAATGATTGGCATTTTTATTCATGGGAAATTCAACAAATTGGGTAGAAGGAAACTGCCTTTCTTTCTCAAGCATCCCACCCGCTTTATGCACTTCAATCACTGTGTTGAGTAACAAATAGATAATATCATCATGTAAATCCTGACGAGCAACGAGACTGGCTGTGGCTGCTAATAATGTTTTATCCTCACCCGGAATATTCTTTTCCAAGTCAATCATACCTTCCCCTATTTTGATCTCGGTTAAAAAAGAATAGCGGCTGCTATAAGCCATGTGCCGTTTAAAACTAAATAACTCAAGTTCTTGATTTTTCAGCAATTCATGAATAATTTTGCTTTTAGGAGACATCACAAAAAAGGCGGCATCAATCTCGCCAGCCGCCAACTGTTGAGCGGCTTTCTTTGAAGAAAGCGCTACAAAATGGCTATTATCTGGCATTACCTGATTATCCTGTAGCAATTGTACTGCGATGGGTCGCGTACCACTGCCTTTTTCACCTACTGCGATACGCTTCTCACGAAGATTAAATAGATATTCAACCGACAACGCTTTACGGTAAAAAATCCATACCGGTTCATAAAACAGGCTACCCAAAGACTGTAACCCTTCAGAAGGCACTGCTTTACCCGTGCCACCCTGAACAATACCAACCGATACTTCTCCAGATTGGAGTTGCTTCAGTACTTCAATTGAGCCAGCCGTCGGTTGAATATTTAACTGAAATTTTTCATCAGCGAGCCGCTTTTGATATTCCAAAGCAAACGTATGATAGCCACCACCTTCACTGCCAGTCGCCATGCGAATTTCGTCAGGGGCTGGCGGTTCAACAAATTGGTAAGCGATGATTAAACTAACTAAGATAATAGCGATGATAATTAACCAGATTTTACAAGAATTACATTTCATAAGTGTTCCTTTTAAGTTAAATAATGATGATAAACAGCCAGTTTCTTCAAGAAACTTGATTCGAGGCGAAAGTTTTTTTAAAGAAAAAACGTACAGGACATTTTTTTATAATTCATTGATTTAAATCACTTTAATGTTAGAATCAGAATTTTCAGAATTTAAAACCTCATAAATCAATTTGAGTCGATTCGAGGTTTTCGTTTTTTGAAAAAAACACCAGTCGAGCCTAAAGTTTTTTCTTTAAAAAAACTTTAGGCTCGACTCGAAAACGAATTTGATTTTTAATTCTGAAAATTTTCAAATTCTGTCAATTCTGATTTCGAGGCTAACGTTTTTTCGTTAAAAAAACGTTAGCCTCGAAAACAATAAAAAATATCTTGTACAAAAAAACTTTAACCTCCAGCAAGCGTAGGGTGGGTAGGAGCGAAGCGGCACCATTTCTCAATTATCGAAAATCAAACGGTTGCGGTGGGTTTCGTTTCACTCTACCCACCCTACCTTCTCTTGATGATCAAGTAATACTAAACTCAACTTTAAAATCAGTCGCTTTAACTGTCGGTTTAAGAGATTGATTTTCTAATTCAATAATGCCGTAATTCGCCATTTTTTCTAAAGTTTGAGATAAATGACAACTTGTTTTTCCGGTTAATTTAGCTAATGTCGCAATAGAATCGGGTTTTTGTTGAATAATGACTTTAAGTAATTCTTGATTTTCATTACTAAATACTTGAGCCATCGTTTGAAGGGATTCAAACCAAATTTTTGGTTCACTCTTGGAAGGTTTGTATTTGCCCTTTGCTATGGCAATAGTCCGTTTCATATAATCTTCACGAGATATAATACCGACATTTAATACTTGATGAGCCATTATCTTAACCTTTTTCAATGTTATTCATCATTAGGTTAACGGCAGTCCAAAAATCTTCTAACAATTGTCCAGCCGTTTCATATTCATAAGCAAATATCTCTGTTTTTTGATGCTTATGATCCCATGTAACCTTTCGCGCACCATATTTTTTCTTTTTAGATTTAAAACGGTGTGCATTATCAAAGCCTAAAATTCTAATATTATTTCGATCATGGAGCGTTAAAGAATATCGAATACCATGAGGAATATGCTCATTAGGTGTTATTTGATACGCTTCTATTTTTGTCCAAAATCCATTATCCATTGGAAAAACTTCACCATTTAATAACAGCAAATATTCTAAGGTTGTATCGTGTTTAAACATTAGAAAATACAAAAATCATTATATGTAGAGTGGCAACCAAAAGAAGTGATTCAGCAGAATCAATAATATCAAATTATGAATCTGTTGAATCTGTTGAGTGGCATTAAGTACCGAAGCATAAGTTTTCAGGTATTCAGGCAAGCGTAGGGTGGGTAGGAGCGAAGCGGCACCATTTCTCAATTATCGAAAATCAAACGGTTGCGGTGGGTTTCGTTTCACTCTACCCACCCTACCTTCTCTATGTTTTCTGAATCAAATCAAATTCAGACCATTTTGTCATACGCGCCTAACTAAACAACTCCTCATTCTGCTGAATCACTTCGATTCGATCCACCTTTTGAAATCCACGCGGTAATTTTTGTCCACGCCGACTCCGTTCCATGGTATATGCTTCAATATCACGCGCTTTAAGTGTCAGATGGCGTTTTCCTACATAAATGGTTAAAATATCCGTTGTTGGATTGAGCAATGTGAGGGCAACGATTTTTTCCTTCTCTTTTTGACTTTTGGCGGGGATGTTGAGGAGTTTAACCCCTTTGCCCTTGGGTAAACGCGGTAATTCTGATACGGGTACGATGGATAAATAGCCCGCGCTGGTGACAACCGCATAATGTACGGTTTCTGGATTTTTCAATAATAGCGGTGGTAATATTTTTGAGTCTTTGGGTAAAGTCAATATCGCTTTACCTGCCTTATTTTTAGCGTATAAGCCTTCTAAATTGACAATAAAGCTATAACCGGCATCGGAAGCGAGTAAGTAAGAGGTGTCTTGTTCTCCGAGCAACACGTATAAAAACCCGGTGCCATCAGATGGCGTAAAGCGTTTTGCCAGGGGTTCACCTTGTCCACGCGCTGAGGGTAACGTATGTGCGGGGGCTGAGTAACTTCGCCCACAAGCATCAAAAAAGATGACTTGTTGATTAGTGCGTCCACAACAGGCATCTGCAAATTCATCGCCTGCACGATAATTTAAAGTGTTGTGATCAATGTCATGTCCCTTTGCTGCACGCACCCAGCCCTTTGCTGATAAAACAACCGTAATCGGATCGGAAGGGATAAATGTGGTTTCATCAAAGGCTTGCGCTTGTTCACGTTCAATCAGGTGGGATCGGCGAGGTTCACCATATTTTTTTAAATCGGCCTTTATTTCCTTAATAATCAACTGTTTAAGGTTTTTTCCCGCTTTTAAGGTGTTTTCTAAACTATCACGCTCTTTGGACAGTTTATCTTGCTCGCCCCGAATTTTCATTTTCTCCAGTTTGGCGAGTGAACGGAGTTTTAATTCTAAAATCGCTTCTGCCTGTTCATCACTGAGATCATAAGTTTTCAGAAACACCTGTTTAGGTTTATCTTCATCGCGGATAATGGTGATGATTTCATCTATATTAAGATGAGCGATAAGAAAACCTTCGAGAAGGTGCAAACGTTTCAGGATTTTATCAAGGCTGTGTTGCAAGCGGCGGCGCACGGTTTCTGTTCGATAGTCTAACCATTCGGAAAGGATCGTTTTAAGATTTTTGACTTGAGGACGACCATCTATTCCAATCATATTGAGATTGACACGAAAACTCCGTTCTAAATCGGTCGTGGCAAATAAATGTGTCATCATGCTGTCAATGTCTAGTCGATTAGAACGGGGAACTATCACTAACCGAACGGGATTTTCATGATCAGATTCATCGCGTATATCTTCTACCATCGGCAATTTTTTTGCCGTCATTTGCGCCGCAATTTGGGTAATGATTTTACTGCCTGACGTTTGATAAGGTAGCGCAGTAATGACAATATCACCATTTTCAGGGAGATAAATCGCCCGCATCCGAATGGAACCATTGCCGGTTTCATAGAGTTTTAATAAATCGGTAGCGGGTGTGATAATTTCCGCTTCTGTGGGATAATCGGGGGCGGGTATAATAGCACATAAGTCTGCGAGGCTGGCTTGCGGCTGTTTTAAGAGGTGAATACAGGCTTCGGCGACTTCTCCTAAATTATGCGGTGGAATATCGGTTGCCATACCAACAGCAATTCCACTGCCCCCGTTAAGTAATACGTTGGGTAAACGAGCGGGAAATAAGACAGGTTCTTGCAAAGTTGCATCAAAATTGGGTTGCCAATCGACAGTGCCTTGCCCCAATTCGCTCAAAAGTAAATCGCTAAACACGGCTAAACGCGCTTCAGTATAGCGCATTGCTGCAAAAGATTTCGGATCATCTATTGATCCCCAATTGCCCTGCCCATCTATTAAGGGATAGCGATAAGAAAAAGGTTGCGCCATGAGTACCATCGCTTCATAGCACGCCATGTCGCCGTGTGGATGGAATCTGCCGAGGCAATTATGGACAGCACATCCTTGTACCATAAACTCATGATTGTCATCAGCTATTTGAATGTCGTAGGTTTTCGCTAATTTATCTGCTTTAATGACTGCTTCAACTTTGAGAAGACAATAAATTTCCATCAATGTTTTTAAGTGAACTGCTAATGGTGCTCCCACTTTTTCATTTAAAATTCCCCAATCTTCAAGTTGATGAGAAGAAATATCCTGTTCTAATTGCCCTTCCCATTCTATCTTCAACGCATGATGTTTGTTCACCTTGAGATAATCTTGCAGCAGCGCGTAGAAACGTGAGGCATGATTGCCCGTTAGCGATAATGAGCCAGTTTCGGGTATTATTGGATTCTCATTTTTAAGAATATAATGAGCATGAATACCACTGTCAGCTAACATCGCTTGAATTTGGGTTAATACGCTTGAAGTCGAAGCCAGTTGTACCTCGATTTTTGATTTGATGCGAATATGTCCATTCGCCTTTGTAAATCCAGCTATAAATGGTGCAAATAAACGCCTATCGTTTAAAATCCAGCGCGGCACTTGCTTGTATGTAGTTAAACCCATAATATAAGCAAGTGTTTTAGTTTCTTCTTCTGGATGAGAAGGGGGTTCTCCTAAACAGCGTGGATTAGAGACGAGTACTGTTTTACCTTCAAGGTTTTCTGCTTTTTCCCAACCAATGCTCAAATCTTCTTGCAAAACTCGAAATTGTTGTCCTTTCGTGACAGTAAAGGTGTACCCATTAGATAAACGGACTTCTATAACCTGGGCAGGCGGATTAATAAAGGTTTGAGTAATCTCACTTAACCCCCCATTGGGGAGTAACACCTGATCACCCATTTTGAGTTCTTCAATAGGCATCAGTCCATTTTCTGTGTGGACTAATGCACCTTTGACAAAACAATCACCTACCGTTCGTGCGGATTTTTTATATTTACTACTGGCTTTTAGCCCTAAATCTGACATGGAATAGATAATGCGCCGCTGAACAGGTTTTAAACCGTCGCCGAGATGGGGCAGGGCACGATCTAAAATGACATACATGGCATAGTTAAAATAGGCTTGCTCAGTAAATTGGTGTACAGGTTGACGTTCTATTTCTTCAGTAGTTGCGTGCATAAATTTTTTTTAGAAAATGTTAAATATAATAATTAAATCGTATTAAAAATAACAAAAAGGTGAATGTTTAATGGTGAATAATTCACCATTAACCATTAACCATTCACCATTTTATGAGATAATGAGTCAATTTTTCTGTGGTTTCCTTATAAATCCAATCATTATAGGATATTTTAGGCGTATTACAGAATGAACATAATTTTCACTAACTGGAGGATTTATATGATAGCAAAAAGAGTTGTTATCTATTCTTTAAGTGTATTGGGTGGCATCCTATTAATAAGTGGATGTGGTGGTGCAGTTAAACCACCTACGGAAAAAATCGCTAATGCTGAATTGGCGATAAGTCGAGCGCAAGACAGCAATGCTAAAACACTTGCGCCTATTGAGCTGCGTCAAGCTGAAGATAATTTACAAAAGGCAAAAGCGGCTATGAAGACTGAAGAGCTTGAAAAGGCAAGACGTTTTGCTGAAAAAGCGTTGCTTGATGCCACGTTGGCAGAAACGAAGGCGGAATCTGAAACGGCACGTCAGGCTGCCAAACAAATGCGTGAAAGTATTGAAACGCTTCGTCAAGAAACCCGTCGATAATAACTGATTTTCACGCAAAAGTTTTTGCGTGAAACTGACTATGAGGAACAAGTGATGATAAGTATTAATCGAACTGTCAAAACATTGGCAGTCATAATGATAAGCGGCGGGTTACTTGCAGGTTGTAGTGGCGTGCCAGAAAAGGAGATTATCCTTAAAGAAGCCCGTACTGCTTACGCTGAGGCAAAAGGTCATCCCCATACAGCAAATGTGGAGGCGATGTATGATGCAGAACTGGCTTTAAAAAAGGCTGAAAGTGCTGTGAATGCCGATGAAATGACTCATTTAGCCTACTTGGCAGAAAAGCAAAGTCGAATCGCTGTCGCTGTTGCAGAACGTAAAGCGGCTGATGCTCAAAGAGACGAGCAAGTTCAAGAAAAATCTCACGTATTAATTGATGCGCGTGAGCAACAAGTCGCTGTTAAATCGCGTGAATTGGCAACAAAATCGCGCGAATTAGCAACAAAATCGCGTGAACTGGAAATCACTGCTCTGCAAATGAAGAGAAGCCAGAATCAATTGTTGTCTGAACAAGCGAGAACTCAGCAATTGCAAAAACAATTGGCTGCTTTGAAAGGTAAGCAAACGCCGCGTGGTTTGGTAGTGACTCTGGGTGATGTTTTGTTTGAAACTGCTAAGGCGGAGTTATTGTCTGGAACACAACGTCATATTGAATCCGTGTCTGCGTTTCTTAAACAAAATCCTAATCGTAAAGTATTAATTGAAGGACATACGGATAATCGTGGCAGCGAAGCGTATAATCTGGGTTTATCCCAACGACGTGCTAATTCAGTGCGCTTTGCTTTGATGCAACGTGGAATCGCTTCTAATCGAATGTTGGCAAAAGGATTTGGTAAGAGTCGCCCTATGGCAAGTAATAGTAGTGAGATTGGTCGTCAACAAAATCGTCGGGTGGAAATTACTATTTTAAATGAGGGTGAGATTTTACGTTAATTAAGGAATTAAGCTTTAATCACTTCCGAAATAAGTAGGGTGGGCAAGGTCCTTTTCTTGCCCACCATCTGGCTCACTGCCATTAAGTTTTCGATGTTTGAGTTTTTTTGAAAACTCAAACATCGAAAGGAATATTTATTGGAATCCAAACCTTCAGATTTGGATTAAAATATCAAACACTTCCAAATCTAAAGGTTTGGACTCCACTTCCAAATCTAAAGGATTCGATTCGAGGTTCAAGTTTTTTTACAGAAAAAACTTGAACCTCGAATTTAGTTTTTCTTCAAAAAACTAAAACCTCGAATGGACTCCAAGGCTTAACTTAATGGCATTGACCATCTGGCTACCATCTTGGTGGGCAACAAAAAGACGTTGCCCACCCTACAAACTCTCCAAAACGCTCAAAGCTAAAGCGTTGAACTCCAAAACGCTCAAAGCTAAAGCGTTGAACTCCAAAAATGTTATTACCGTCAATCAGACATTGGTTTAACTCAAATATTCATTCGTTATTACCATCTCAAAGCTGTTTTTTATGTGGAAATATCAGTACAAAAGTTTTATGTACCACTTGTTTAGCTGATTTACCCTTTTCCAACACAGGTTGTATCCACTGTGCTAAAACTTTGGAACAAGTCGATATTTGCCATCAATACCGACAAGAACTCCCACCTTATATTCACACTCAAGCCGTATTTGAATATATTTATCCTGTCAATACATTGATTCAGGCGGCAAAATTTAACCAAAATCTTGCTGTACTCAACTTATTAGGGCATTTGATGGGAGAACTCATGACGATTGAACCACGCCCCGATGTCTTAATACCTGTACCACTACATCCTAAACGTTTGCGTCAAAGGGGTTATAATCAATCGTTAGAATTGGCTAAGTGTATTACAAAACAAACAGGCATTCCTTTAGATTATAAAAGTGCTCAACGAATTAAAAACACGCAACCACAAACTTTCCTCACTCATTCTCAACAACGTCAAAAGAATTTAAAAGACGCATTTCAGGTGACTCTAAACCAGAATTGGCAACATATTGTTTTAATTGATGATGTGATGACAACAGGTTCTACCGTCAAAGAATTGGCTTTAATGTTTAAAAAAATTGGGGTGAAACGTGTTGATGTGTGGTGTTGTGCGCGTAGATCGTTATTGGAATACAACGCTTTAGCTTTGTAAGGAGTAACAACGCTTTAGCTTTGTACGCTCTAACTTATAGGAAATAAAATCATGCAATTAACCGATCCTTCTTTATTTCATCAACAAGCTTATATTAATAGTCAATGGCTTGATGCCAAAACGACTATTGAAGTCACAAATCCCGCCGATAATTCTGTGCTTGGCACGATACCCAATTTGGGGCAAAGTGAAACAAATAAGGCTATCGCCGCTGCTCATGCCGCAATGCCAGAATGGCGCAATAAGTTGGCTAAAGAACGCGCTGCTATTATGCGCCGATGGTTTAACTTGATTATGGAAAATCAAAAAGACTTAGCCATATTAATGACGGCTGAACAGGGCAAGCCCTTAGCAGAATCGCAGGGCGAAATTGCTTATGGTGCCTCTTTTATTGAATGGTTCGCTGAAGAAGCCAAGCGCGTTTATGGTGATGTCATTCCTGAGCCGATGCCAGGGCGACGTATTGTAGTCATTAAGCAGCCAATAGGCGTAGTCGCCGCAATTACGCCTTGGAACTTTCCGAATGCGATGATTACTCGTAAAATTGCGCCCGCTTTAGCAGTGGGTTGCACCGTCGTCGTCAAACCGGCAAAAAGCACTCCCTTTTCAGCATTGGCATTAGCAGAGTTAGCGGAAAGGGCAGGATTTCCTAAAGGAGTCATTAATATTGTCACAGGAAATGCTAAAACGATTGGGGCAGAATTAGCCACTAATCCCTTGGTGAAAAAGTTATCTTTTACCGGTTCAACTGATATCGGTAAATTACTTATGGCACAATGTGCCGATACAGTCAAGAAAGTTTCTTTAGAATTAGGTGGCAACGCGCCCTTTATTGTATTTGATGATGCGAACTTGGATGCCGCTGTTGTAGGCGCAATTGCTTCTAAATATCGCAACACAGGACAAACTTGCGTTTGTGCTAATCGCCTATTGGTTCAAGAGGGCGTTTATGATGAATTTGCAGCTAAATTAGCAGACGCTGTTAGTCAACTGAAAGTCGGAGATGGGTTGAAAGGGGAAACACAACAAGGTCCTCTTATTAATATGTCCGCCGTCGAAAAAGTTGAAGAGCATATCAATAATGCGGTATCTCAAGGAGCCAAAATCGTTTGTGGTGGAAAGCGTCATACATTGGGCGGCACATTTTTTCAGCCGACCATTTTAACCGATGTGACACCCGATATGCGGATCGCTGGTGAAGAAACATTTGGTCCCGTCGCGCCGCTCTTTCGTTTTAAAACAGAAGAAGAGGCGATTGCATTAGCAAATGACACGCCCTTTGGATTAGCCGCCTACTTCTACAGCAGAGATTTGGGGCGCGTTTGGCGAGTCGCGGAAGCCTTAGAATATGGTATGGTTGGCATTAATGAAGGCATTATTTCCACCGAAGTGGCACCGTTTGGGGGCGTGAAGGAATCTGGAATAGGGCGAGAAGGCTCTAAATATGGCATTGATGATTTTCTGGAAATCAAATATATGTGTATGGGTGGATTATAGAGGCGAATTAAGAATTGAAATTTTGGAGTTCAACATTAACTTTGGGCGTTTTTTGGAGTTCAACGCTAAGGACTTAGGATTTAATAACTTCCGAAACTTTTAAGCCAAGGTTTAGTTTTCGAGGTTTGAGTTTTTTTTCAAAAAAACTCAAACCTCGAATGGACTCCAAGGCTTCACTTAATGGCATTGGAGCGTAGTAATGTTGAAAAATGGTGCCACTTCGTTCCTACCCACCCTACATTTTTACTGGCGCTTTATAAATCCGGTGTTTGTTAGCAACGTTTACCATAGTTTAGGATCATTGAGAGAATTAACACATTTAAATTGCCCCCCCTCAGGAAAAACAGTCGAATTCAATTTCATTGCGTGCAAACCTTCTGGGTACTGAAGTGTATGAGGGGGAGAAAAATTTTTAGCCAGATTGGTTTTGAAGCCAAACCGAGAATAATATTGAGGATCACCATAAACAAAAACAATAAATGCCCCTAATGAGGAAATCGTGTCTAAGCCATGTTTTACAATTGTGGAACCCACTCTGTTATTTTGGTGAGTTGGTAATACTGCTAACGGAGCCAGTATATAACCAAAATGAGTGCGGTCTAAAAAGACAGGGCTAAAGGCGGTGTGACCTATTATTGCCTCATTATCTATTGCAACGAGTGAGATGATATTAATTGTTGATTTTTCGTGTAATAAATTGACAGCCAAATCAGAAACCAATTCGGCTTCTGAAAGGTCAAATGCTTGAAGATGAAGGTTTTTAATCCCTTCAGAATCTTTCATGTTTGCTTGTCGAATTTGCATAAGTTGCTAATGCCAGATTAAGTTGCTAATGCCAGATGTTGAGCGGCATTTAACATGGATGTTAATTGTCCGCTCCAACGCTTGGTTATCCTGAGCAACAACCGCCCGTAACGACAGGGACTAAGTGCAGTAGGCGGAGCGTTTCATCAGGATAACTATTTAGTATACACTAAGCGCGGGAATAAATTGAACTTTTTATTCTGGTATTCTGGTTCCCAAACTCTGTTTGGGAATCCATTCAAGGACGCTCTGCGTCCCGCAACGCAGAGCGTTGCAAAAGGCATTCCCAAATAGAATTTGGGAACGAGAAATGTATTATTGAACAATTAATCCACATAAAACGATTTATTTCGCATGATTTATCGTGTATAATTATAATATATTAAACTTAAAGGAAAAAAATATGACAGTTCATCTCAATCTTGAACATATCCTCGCTCTTCTTGCTGGCATTGGCATTTTAATAAAACCTAAGCTATTGAGTTATATCGTGGCGGGCTATTTGATTTTCATAGGTGTTGTTGGCATTTTTGGGATTCGTTTCTCATAATTCTTCCCAGAGGAGAAAGGGCAACCATAAGGCTAATGGTGAAGTTTCCAAAAAATAGTGTATAATATAGGATTGACGCATTGACAAACTCAAAAAAGTATGTTCTCTATAAAAATCATATAGTTATAAAAAAACAATGACTTAATTAAATTGGTGAAAATTGTCAAAATGACAAAATACAAATTTTGTAACACGTTGTATTTAAAAAGTTTCATAAAATACTTCTCTTGTCAATGCGTCAGTTCTATAAATAGTGTTTGATATAAAAATATTGAAATGGAAAAATTTAGTGAGTCAAGTGGAAAGGCAAACTTAAATTTGGCTTTTAAATTAAGATCGTTTGGAGTCAAAACAATGATGTTATACAACAACATTAATCAAGACGGTACTTTAGTTGCAAAACTACCTCCATTTTTGTGGGGAAAAGAAGTTATCATCTCAGTCACACAAGAAACTCAAGCAGAAAAATCAAACTGGGGTAAAATATCTCAAGCCCTAAAAAAAGTTGATGCCTTAGATATTCCATGTCGAAGTTATGATGATATCATTGCTGATTGCCGCTCTCTTAGGGAAACCGAATGAAATTAGCCTATATTGATTCTTCCGTTTGGATAACCCGCTTTGAAGGATTTCCAAGCTATAAAAAAGTGATTAATGCCCAATTAAATGCGCTTGCCAAAGAGGAATGGTCATTTTGCGTTTCTGATGCGGTATTGCTTGAAGTGATGGCAAAACCCTATCAGAATAACAACATGAAAACGATTGACGTTTATAATGAGGTGTTTGAACAAATGGCTATTTTAAAAGCTTATCCCGACGTTTTCAAAGACGCGCTTTTAATTGCCAAAACGGAAAAGCTAAAAGGCATGGACGCACTTCATGTTTCTATTGCCATTCACCACGATTGTAAGCGTTTTGTGTCAACCGATTCCCATTTTAAAAATCTTAGAGTGATACCGATCACTTTGATTGATTTGAGTAAATATCTGCCGAATAATAAAACGCAAAATGGGCTAGTTTCATAACTGCCTTCAATTTTTCAACGGAACAGTGGGTTTCCACTTCGTTCCTTTCGAGGCTAAAGTTTTTTTAAAGAAAAAACTTTAGCCTCGAAACCACCCTACTCTAAATTTTGATAAGATACATTACAACCTTATCATCAAGACGAGATTTATTTCTTAAAACTCATCTGGTTTATCCTTTAATCCGTTTAATCTTGTTCAAAAATAGTCTGTTCGAGGCTAATGTTTTTTGCAAAAACATTAGCTTCGTTCTCAGAATTGACAGAAGAATTTTCAAAACAGAGAGAAAATAATATGCCAAAACCCAAAAAGCCCACACGAGGCACCGATGAAACTTTCTTGAAATTGATGACACTCAGTGGTAGCAGTATTTTAAAATTACTCGGTGTTCCTTCAGCTAAAGCGGAAAAATACCATTTTCGCGCGGTCACTCTCAAGGAAAAACGCATGGAGCCAGATGTCGAAGGCATTCCCATGTTGAAAAGTGAAAAGGGCCTCATTTTCATTGAATTTCAAAGTTACTGGGATCAATTTATTCGTTATCGGTTAGCCGCTTCGGTATTTCAAGGCTGTGCCCAACAGAGGCATAAAGAGCAAGTCATCGCTGGTATTGTTTACACGGACGATGAGTATAAAAAGGCTGCTTTGCCGCTGTCAAAAATCATGCTCGCCGAAAGCTGTCAAGATTGGTTTAAAGAAATCGTGTTGACAGACTACACGGAAACCGAACTATTAAGTACCGATCCAAAACTGATTGTCTTAGCTCCATTTACGTTGGCTGCCGAAACCGAAAAGGCTGAGGTACTTGATAAAGGTCGTGAATGGGCGCGTCAAGTTGGAGAAGTTTTTCATACTTCCCAACAGCAAGAAGCATTAGATATTTTAGGTTTATTCGTATTGAATAGATTTCGTCAACTCCAATATAAAGAGGTGATTGCAATGTTAAATTTTGATTTGATGGACTGCGTAGCGGGACAGCAGGTTTATGATATGGGACTTCAAAAGGGCGTAATTGAAGAAGCCCGGGAAATGGTTCTTGAAGCCATGAAGGAGAAGTTTGGAATCGTACCCAGTAACATGATTGAGCAAATTCGCGCTATTTCCTTGCGTGAACATTTAACGGAACTTCTGAGACAAGCCATTCGTTGCTCTGATCTAGAAAGTTTCAAAGAGATGTTATCAAAGGCTTTGTCCTCTTCAAAAGAGTCGCGTTTTGAACAGGATTAGCAGGATTAACAAGGAGTTACAGGATGACAACCTTATCATCAAGTTAAGGGCAGACACGCAGGTCTGCCCCTACAAAACTCCGCGTATCATAATATTGTAGGGCGAACCTGTGTGTTCGCCCTGGCTTAACTTAATGGCATTGATCCTACATTTACTTACTACATTTGCCCTGATGTCGCCTAAGCGCGTGAGGGCAATCAGCACGGTTGGGCGAATACTGTGCGTATCGGGTAAATCGGCGGTAATAGTTTGGGCGTTAATTAAATCACTGATGTTACGCAAAGCTATTCTATTCGAGCTTAGAAATCCGATTTTTTTTCAAAGATTTCTTAAACATCGTT
>JAOZSV010000138.1 GCA_029939505.1 Thiotrichaceae bacterium
CCAAAGCCGGAGATATTCTGTGGTACAATACCTCAATCCGATGATATTCTCTTGTCAGATGTTTAAGATAATGTTTTTCGACACAAACCTCAGAGGTTTTTCGTGATTAGAGGTTTTTCGTCAAATACAAACCTCTGAGGTTTTGAAAACCTCAGAGGTTTTTCCTGATTAGAGGTTTTTCGTCAAATACAAACCTCTGAGGTTTTTCGTGATTAGAGTAAATGTAGGGTGGGTAGGAACGAAGTGGAAACCCACCATTTTCCAACGGTATGGTGCCATTAAGTTTTCGAGGTTTGAGTTTTTTTTTCAAGGACAATAAAATAGGGGACAGACCACATTTTATGCTACAATTTTAGGAAAATTTCCATTTTTATAGTCAAAATTGCCTTGAAAATAAATGTTGTCTGTCCCCTATTTTTTTATTTTCAAAAAACTTGGTTTCTAAATATTTCACTCTGCCCTATTTGGAGAATAATTGATGTATATCAAAGAAATGGTCATTTCAGAATATAAGATTTTGAATGATCTAAAAATTCAATTGCAACCACCAAAAACCCAAAATACCGTTAATGTGATTGCTGGTATCAATGGCACGGGTAAAACCAGTTTATTAGAAAGCATTGTTAAAGGACTTGCAGGCACTATCTCTCCTGAAAATATTCATTTTATATTCGATGAAGAAACCGAGAAAAAACGTCATAAAAACACTGATTTACAGAAGTTAAGAGAATCTTTTGAGAAAATGAATGGGCAAAGTATCTCACCAAAGGTTATCTATATTGCCAGTTACCTCATTGATGTGTTTATGCCTGTTACTCAACTTGATCTGGAATATCACTTTATCAATCAACTTGAATCTGTAAAGATATTAGGCAATGCAGAATATTATATTCGTGAATATATTCTGGCTCATGAACGAAACAGCTACGAAGCTGATCCAGTTAAAAGAACTCGTGAAGCCATTGATCATTTTAACCAATATTTCCAAGAAGCGAATCTTTTAACCCAATTAGTTGATTTAGATGGGAAACATTTTAATCGCCCTGTTTTCAAACAGAAGGGTAGTGATATGCTCATATCTATTGATTGTCTCAGTGATGGTGAAAGACAACTTTATGGACTCATAGTCGCTTTGATGATTCTGAATCCTTCCGATTCTATCATTTTAATTGATGAACCAGAACTGGCACTGCATCCTGCTTGGCAACAAATCATTCTGTCTATTTACACCAAAATTGGTCAAAATAATCAGTTTATTGTGGCGACCCATTCTCCCCAAATTATTGCGAAAACACCTATTAACAATTTGATTTTTCTCAGAAAAAATCCAATTTCTCAGAAAATAGAAGCGATATATCCTAAACAACCTCCGAGTGGCATAGATATTAATTCTATTCTTTCCGAATTCATGGGTGTTGACTTTATCCCAAAAGAGCAAGTTGAATTGCACCACAAGTATAGGGCATTTGTTGAAAAACATCAGGACAATTCCTGTGAGGCAAAAAAAATCAAGCAAAAGATATTAGAAAGGGAAAGCAATACTTCGGAATTTATGCAAGAAATGCAATTTCTGATTCAGCTTAGGGAAGAGTAAATATGCGCTTTATCAAGAAGGAGAAAGCACCTGATTGCCTAGATAAATTGGCGAAACGGCATGAAAATCGTCCCTATCAATCGGCTAAAATTTGCTGGAAAAAATTGAAAAAAGTCTGCAAATCTTTAATACGACAGCAAATGTTAGAAGAACAACAATATCTATGTGCTTATTGTGAGAGGAAAATAGAAAACGAAACGGATGCACATATAGAACATATAAAACCAAAGTCTTTTTACTTGGAAAAATGTTTTGATTATAATAACTTAATTGTCTCTTGCAATGGGAATCAGTGTTCTAACGTCAATCAAGAAGATTATGAAGATAATATTCATTCTTGTGGACATCCAAAGAAGAATTATTTTGATGAAACAAAATTTATTAATCCAGTAGAATTAACTGATATTTCAGATTATTTTTCATATCATATAGATGAAGGTCGTATTGAATCCTCTGAAAAAGACCCAACTAAGGCAGATTATATGATCAACTTATTAAACTTAGATAACCCGTATTTGAATAATGGGCGTATCAATGCGAAAAAAGCATTATTGAAAGTCATACAGAAATCTTCTCAAGACAAACAAGAAGCAACAAAAATTTTTAAACAATTGCTCAATTTCAATCCGCCTCCGGCTTTTATTACTTATCTTCGTTACTATTTTCACCATTCATTGAATAGAAATGACTCAAATGTTTGAATGTGATATTTAACGTTTTAATAGTATGTACTGAATCATAAATTTTCGGCTATTTAGTAAATGTAGGGTGGGTAGGAACGAAATGGAAACCCACAATTTTCCAACGGTATGGTGCCGTTTCACTCCTACCACCCTACTTGCTACTTGCTGAATAGTTACAATTCTGATTCAATTTTAGCCATTTCTGTTTTTGCACTTTCGGATGATGCGGAGAGTGTTTTCAAAAGACGTTCAACTTCCGCCTCTCTATGCTTAAACCAATCCGTTGACCAAATCCGATGAATTTTCCAGCCTTGACTTTCGAGAATTTCTGTTCTAAGTCTATCACGATCCCGCAATGATTTTGCATTGTGATAATGTACGCCATCACATTCGATACCTAAAATATATTCGTCTTGATTTTCAGGGTGCAGAACACCAATGTCAATACGAAAGCCCGCCACGCCCACTTCTAGCGCGATTTTATAGCCATGTTCTTGAAGGATTTTAGAGAGGACGATTTGAAAATCGCTATAGATTTCCGTCTCCGTGCCAACATTGATGGGCAATTGCCCCGTTTCGGCATATTCTAAATAGGTTTTGAGTATCTGCACTCCGCGTTTGGTTTTGGGGTGAATCTGGTTGGAACGCATAGAAGTGAAAAGTGCGAGCCGCTTTTTGGCGCGGGTAAAAATGACATTCAATCGCCGCCAGCCCATTTCATGCGAAATCGGACCAAAGCGTTGAAAAACCTTCCCCGTTTCTGGATCAGGACCATAAGTGGTTGAGACAAAAATCACATCGCGCTCATCTCCTTGAACATTTTCTAAGTTCTTGATAAAAAAGGGTTCTTTGCTATTTTCCGTCAATTTTATCTGTGCTTCTAACCAACTATCTTCTTGACAACGTTCATCCAATATCTCGTTAATCAAGGCTTGTTGTCTCATATTAAAGGTGGCTACCCCCAAACTCAATTCAGGGGAGTTTTTAAAATGCGCTGCCACCGCTGTGACAACGGTTTCCGCCTCTTTTTGGTTGCAACCCCTGAAATAGGTGGCATTTTCTATATAATTGAGATGCACACCGCACCCTTGATGTTGAGGCACGGGGGCAGGAAAGACGATTAATTTATCATCATAAAAGTGACGATTTGAAAAGGCAATCAGACTTTCATGCTCGGAGCGATAATGCCAGCGTAGCCACCCCTTTTGATAAATGCTAAGGCAGATATCCAAAATAGATTCTTGCCCTTCCAATGCAGTCGTTTCATCTTCTTCATTGACGAGTCGTTCAAAGAATTGAGTCGGGGGTAATTGTTTCGGATCGCCCACGATCATGATTTGCTGGCATCGGGCAATGGCACCCAAAGCATCTTCAGGGCGTACTTGTGACGCTTCATCCATGATAAGTAAATCAAACTCAATTTGCCCTGGCACTAAATATTGTGCCACCGATAAGGGGCTCATCATAAAACAAGGTTTCATGGCTTGTAATGCCTTGGTTGCCCGCCGAACTAATTGGCGAATAGGAATATGTCGCCGCTTTTTATTGAGCTCATGTTCAATCAGGCTTTTTTCGGTGAAAGTGGCGACGCGCCCGGTGCCATTCCCTTTGGGAATGGGCTTTTGGGCAACTTGATAAGCGATGCGTTGGCGGGTGGCTTTTTGCACTTTTTTATCTAATTCGGCAAAGCGTTGGCGAGTATTTTCATAGCCATTGCCGGTAAAGTAGGCTAGAATATCATGTTTGCGTATCAGTTCCCGCGCCATACTTTTATAAACCGCATATTTAAAATGGAGGGGCGCAGATTTTGGCTTAATTTGTTGGGTGGTTATCGCATCCGTAATCACTTTTAAGCCAATTTCGTCAAGTTCTTGTTTTAAAAGGTAAAACATTGATAACGTTCCGAGTAAATTGACAGAGCCTTGACAAATGTGGGTGGTTTTAGCGATTTGTGCTAATGTGCAGGATTTGGAGGGACAACGGAACCATTGCTGTATATTTAATTCGCCAAATTCTGCGAGTTTTTGGCAAAGTTCATTGAATAGAGCCAAATAAGCCTTATTTTTGTTTAACAAGGTTTGAAAAATAGATACTCTCATCGCGTCTTTACTGATAAGCCATAATAATAGCGGTGCGGGTAGTTTGCAGACGGTTTGTAAATGAGTGATCCAATCCGCCATAGCAAACAGGGCAGTCGCATTGGTTTCGATACCCCGATAAGCTTTACCAAATAACTTTTTAACAAACAGATTCTGATCGGCATCAAGGCGAATCTGCCAAGCCGTCAATAAATTATGTACCGCACTATGAATGGAAATAATATGTTTATCGCTGAGATGGGGTAATTGTTGTTGCAATAGCGTGACAATTTGCATCACTTGGCTGCACCGCTCAAACAACTTTTCGACAAATTCATTGACTAATAAATGAGAATCGACAGGCACATTCAGTTGTTCCGCAGCTTTAGTCACCCTGAGCCATTGTTCATACATCACGGCGGTGCTTTTGAGAATATGCCCGCGAGGATCAGCCTGTGTGGCTAACAATTCTTGCGCTTCTTCTTCTGTACCCAATACGCTGACAAGCGTTTGCGCCCATTTAATATGTTGTTCAAGCAATGCCCAGTTAGTTTCAATGCCTAAAAAAAGGGCTCCAAATAGTCGTTGATATTGCGCCCGCTCCGTTTCTTGTTCCGTTTTTCGTTTGAGGGCAGCAAGTGCCTCCAACTCTTTAACCAATTGTCTGGTATTAAATCGACTGTTTGCCAGAAAATCATTAACAGCGCGTTTCGCACGCCGATAATCTCCCGTGAAAAAAGCCAACCATTTACCCTGATGCTTGCGGATTTCATCAGCCAAAATCGCAATCTCTTCTGACTTTGGTAATTTGTTAAGCAGAAAATCGTCTTTTTTCTCCGCCCACTGCGCCGACAATTCAGCAAAGTTATCACGCGCATGTTGAAAAACAATAGGGGTTGCTTCCAGCGCATGTGCCGAATGTTTATTAATCACCAAATCTGGGGGGGCTAATTCCGCTAATTCCCGCAATTGCAAAAATTTGAGAAAATTTTCGACGGATTCCGGGTTATCTAACAAAGAGCGTAATTCATCGTCTAATTTCTCGACGTTTTTAATAAGTACCATGAGTTCATTCGGTGAATCATTACCAAAACCCATTTTCTCCAATTTGCTGGTTTGATTATGTACTTGTTGGAGAAATTTAACCGTATATTTACCATGCCCAAGGAATTGAGTCGCTCGAATGAGGAGTCGTTGATATTCCTTTTGTTCAATTTTAAATTGACGAAGTCTTTCGATATTCTGCTTATTTTTCAATAATTGGATTGCTGCCGCGCTATCAAAAGGAATTGGCATTGATTTTTTTATCAGGGCAGCCTCAATTTTAATCAGTGATTGTAGAGCGGCTAAGTCTTTTGTCAACGGGATTTTAGTTTCTTCAATTAAAACATCCAGATAAGCTTCGTAAGTCTGCGTTTCCAAAAACAGGCTTGATAAAATATTCTGAATGATTTCTTCATCACCTGCCCAAATTTTTGTCGGTTTAAAGCCCTGCCAGTTAACGATTACTTTATCAGAAAGGGCTTCGTATTGTTCACCAATATCATTTAACTTGTTGATTTTATTATTAAAATCGTCTCTTGAATGAAAAGGGTTTTGCACTTCAAAACAGAGTTTTTCCCCAGCAAGCTCGCCCCGTAGTCTTTCCACCGCCCAAAAGATTTCATATATCCGCTCATCATTTGGTCCAACGGGGGTATTGACGATATTGGAATAGGCGAGTAATCGCTTTTTTTGTTCAGCGAGGGCTTTGGTATCAAACTCTAATTGGGTGACATCCTGATATTCGTTATTAAGCCGCTTTTTCAGATTGGCATGAAATAGACTTTTTTGCGTTTTATGGCTATGCAGTTCAAGGCAAAATTCTCCCAACCCGACATGCTCCATGCGTGAACTCACCACATCAAGCGCGGCTTTTTTCTCCGCGACAAACAAGACCGATTTATCTTGAGCAAGGGCGGCAGCAATGAGATTAGTAATCGTTTGAGATTTGCCCGTACCCGGTGGTCCTTCAACGACGAGATTTTTTCCCTTCCACAAGGCATCCATAATGACAGTTTGTTGGGAGCTATCAGCATCAAGAATTAAGGGCGTTTTTTCAGCGAGTGGATGGGTATCTATTGGGGAAATCTCTTTTTCAGGGAAGGTGGTTTGTCCCGTTTTTCCTAAGTTCTCAATAACGGAGATCACATCACTTGCTTTTTCAACAGGCGGATTTTCCCCAATAATTTGTTTCAGGTTAGCATTATCTGCCAATTTCGCATTATCTGCCAAACAGTTTAAATCTTTATACATCAATAACTTAGTAAAACTAAAGAAGTCTAAGCGGATATCAGGTACAACCTGCCAACGGGGCATTTCTTTAGCCATTTCAGCCACTTGCGCTAAATATTGCTCTGGTTCGGTATTCTCAGAAAAAACAGGTAAAACTAAATTGAAATCGTTAGCTAATTTTTCTGCTAAGGAAATATTGGTTTCAATCTCTTCATCCCAACAAGACAACACATACTGATATACTGTAGAAAAACGCACTCTTTCCAATTTGACAGGAATCAGGATTAACGGTGCTTTGATTGGCTCCGTCGTCTGCTTATCTGAAAACCATTCTAAAAAACCGATTGCCAAATATAACAAATTGCTACCTGTTTCGGAAAGTGCAGTACGCGCATCACGCGCTAATTTCTTGCACCGCCGCTCTAACACCTCATCCTGATGCGCGGTTTGTAATAAATTCTCTTGTTTGGATTTTGACGGAATCGAAAGGGGTGGTGATAAAACTTGAGGATTAACATGAGTCATCGTCAACTCTTTGGGCTCTTTTGGCATATCAATTGGCAAGGGCGCGAAAGTCATACTTTTACCCGCCCGCACCAATTGATTAAAAATTTTGTCAAGCGGCGTATCCACGATATGTACTGTTCGCACCTTCTCCTTGTAACTCAGCAATTGATTTCGCTTAGAAAGATCAAGTAAACGTTGACGGATATTCTCTAATGATTGTGTGGTTAATGTTGTGTCTGACATAATTAATTTTAGGCTGGATTAAAATTTTGAGATTATAACGTGAGTGACTGAGTACAACGAATTGACGAAATAAACGAATTAAAACCTCGGAGCGTGTATTTCGCATTTCTTGAATCAAAGCCATTTAGGAATGATACATTAAATTCGAGCC
Source organism: Thiotrichaceae bacterium (assembly GCA_029939505.1). Lineage (GTDB taxonomy): Bacteria > Pseudomonadota > Gammaproteobacteria > Beggiatoales > Beggiatoaceae > QNES01. Next base: position 7,531 of record JAOZSV010000138.1, read on the forward strand.
TCTTGCAAAACTCGCTTTTTCGAGTTTCGAGCTTAGAAATCCGATTTTTGAAAAAAATCGGATTTCTTAAACCTCGTCTGTTCAGAATTTTGCAAGAACTTCTTTTGATCAACTAAAAAATCTCTTGGAGAGTTTTTTTTGCAAGAGGCTCAATTCGTTTATAAATTCGTTTATTTCGTCAATTCGTTGTACTCAGCGCTCAATTTCGTTGTACTCAATATTGTAACAGCTCGCTTAAATTTTTGCGAAATCGGGATTTTTTTAATAGAAAAATTAATCTTTTAATTATCAATCAGTTATAAAAAAACGATTGAAATTTTGTTGTTGCTGTATGGATTAATGTGTGGTATGTTGTTAAAATATTTTTTGTGATTTTCTGGAGTGGGGCGACGACATTATTCGCATTATTTCAGCAAGGCGATGCACAAACAGAGAGGCACAAGACTATGCGCGAAGTATAAGATTTAAAAACGCTTAAAGTTAAGCGGCGTGGCTTATTGCCGAGTCTAAAAGGACAATCTCCAGAACAGGCTCAATTAAAAATGACCATTGTCTTGGATGAAGATTTGGTGAATTATTTCAAGGCGGAAGCCCAACAAGCAGATACCCAGTTTTACCAAACTCAGATTAATCAAACACTTCGCCGTAACGACTCAGGGCAACCATAAAGGATTGCCCCTACAACATTCTTATTCCGACTGACGAAAATCTTCTGATGTAGGGGCAATCCTTTATGGTTGCCCTGAGTACAATTTTTTTAGGATAAATTTAATGTCAACTTATGTCATTGGTGATATACAAGGCTGTTACACCGAACTACAAGAATTACTTGAACTGATTAACTTTAACCCCTGTCAAGATGTTCTATGGTGTACTGGCGATTTAGTTAATCGTGGACCAAATTCCCTAGAAGTCTTACGCTTTTTTAAGGCCTTAAAGGAACGGGCCATTGTCGTTTTAGGTAATCATGATTTGCACCTACTTGCGGTAGCACAAGGTCATACAAAATATCTCAAACCCAAAGATACACTGACTCCCATATTAGAAGCACCAGATGCTCAAGAATTGTTGACGTGGTTACGCCATCGCCCTTTTCTCCATTACGATGTTCACTTTGGATTAACTTTGATTCATGCGGGCTTACCTCCACAATGGAATTTACAACAGGCGCGTCAATATGCGGTAGAAATTGAAGAAGTACTTGGTGGCTCAAAATATAAGGATTATTTAGCCCATCTTTATGGCAATGAACCCAAAAAATGGTCAGAGAAACTGAGAGGGTGGGATAGGATACGTTTTATGACCAATTGTTTTACGCGGTTACGTTATTGTAATGCTGAAGGCGAATTAGCCCTGAAAAAAAAGGGAAGCCCTAATAATTATGATGATGAAGATAAACCTTGGTTTTTATGGTCACACCGTGCCAGTCGTGATATGCAAATTATTTTTGGGCATTGGTCAGCATTGGGCTATTATGCAGACAATAATGTCTATGGAGTGGATACAGGATGCCTATGGGGTGGCGCATTAACCGCTTTACGTTTAGAAGATAAACGGGTATTTACTCTGCCCTGTGCTGGGGAATGTACCCCCCCCGAAAATCCCTTTTAATCAACACGCACGACTCGAAATCCAATCGTATCAAGACGTGTACCAGGGCTAAATTTGTTTCTTTTTGTTGTGCGTAAACCTTCATCATAAGTTCTAAAAGAACTGCTACGCACTATGTACCATGAACAATTTCCTCCTTTCCAACGATGTCCTTTTGATGGTGCCCCTTGATAACTGGGACGAAAGCAACTGATAGTCCATTCCATGACATTGCCAATAGTATCATATAAGCCTAAAGGATTAGGCTTAAAATCGCCAACCGGTGCCGTTTGCATTCCATCCCATTTGCTATCACACATTCCACAGTTAGCGTTGTTTTTACCGAGCCGATAACCCCACCAGTAAATAGTATCCCTGCCAGCCGCTGCTGCATATTCCCATTCTCTTTCACTCGGCAATCTGTATTGATGACCGGTTTGTTTAGTTAGCCACTTCGTATAGTCATTGGCTTCTTCCCAATTGACATTGATAACAGGTCGTTTTATTCTTCCCCAACCCATATCGTCAGGAAAGGGATGGCCTGTTGATTTGGCAAATAAGTCATACTCTTCAAATGTAATTTCATATCGACTTATAGAAAATTTGTGTAATGTCACCTCATGCTGTGGGCGTTCATCTGTATGAGTAAAAATTTTACTCCCCATCTTAAATGTACCCCCCGACAATTTGACCATTAGTGGCCCTTTTCCACGTCTTAACTTATCATGAAACTTCCCCAATGTTCTGACTTGATACGCTTGTTTTGGAACAAGAGAGGGAGATTCGTTTTCTGTAGGCTCTTCAAAAGTGGAATTATGTACGACAGGCTCCGATTTCAAATTTTTCACCGGTTCCGATTTTTTAACGATAAACAGAAATAATCCACCTAAGATTAATGAAAAAATAATGCCAATAATGACTCCTAGTAATAATCCCTTATGATCACCATGACGAATCGCCGCAAGGGTTTGTTCCTTTTCGGCTTTTTTTTGTCTTTCCATTACTGCTCGTGCTGTATCGCGTTGCACTTTGAGCAAGTCTGCCTCTTTTGTGGCTTGCTGGCGGATCTGCTCAAGTTCTCGCCTCAGTGCTTGATGTTCCGCCTCTTTTTTCTTAATAAGCCTCGCTAATTCTTGTTGTAACTTTTCTTCATTATTAGCGACACTTTTTTCAGCCTGATGTTTTAAATGCGCGAGCTGTGCTTTAGCATTGCTCAGTTGCTCAATTTGTGTGCGAGTTCTTTTCTGAGCCTCTTCAAGACGGTTTATACGATCTTCAACTACCGTTTTTTCAATGCTTTTTTTAACCTCCGTTTTAGCAGAGGTAGCAACTGTTTTTTTAGGGATTTTATTTTTCCCTTGCAGTTTGGCAACAGCTAATTGCAATGCATTTATTTGTGAAACCAGTTTATCTGCTTCTGTGGCTTTACGTGCCGCTTCTTTTGCGGTATCGGCAGTTTTAGCTTCTGCCTGTAATCTATGATACCGCTTAATAAGTTTTTGAGTTTCCGCCTTGGCCTGATTTATTGAAGACACAATTGTTTTCTCGTATTCAATGACTTAGGAATGAGAGTTCAATAATACCCGACGAGGTTTTAGTTTTTTTGAAGACTAAAACCTCGTCACTAAACCTGACAGGTTTTAAAAACCTGTCAGGTATTCGAGGTTTTAGTTTTCAAAGAAAACCTCGAATGCTGTTCAAATTTCGGAAATGATTAAATCCTCGTAACTACTCCGCCTTGAAATTTCAAGGCTGAAAGCTAAAGTTTGCTCAAGCAGACTAAAAAAACTGAATCGTTTAGCTGGCTTTAGCCTGCTTTAGTTTTTAGCCTTGCAATTGATTTAAAGGCTAACCGCTGAGTAGTTACCTATTTTTTAGAAAAAGAACAGATTGTCGGATTCCCTTTTATTTTTTGGCAAACAACTTCGTCCAACAAAGTTGTTTTAAAGAAGACCAGTATGAAAACCACAATACAAAAAATCCCTAACCCAAGTCCCATCAACAACCCTTTTACAGAACCAGAATCACTTCCATAACGCAACAGACTTATTTTGTCTTTTTCCAAATTTTTCTGTTTTTCCACTGCCACATCACGTTCTTTTTTGAGTGATTTCATCTCTTTTTCTGTTTGTGAACGGACAATATCAAGTTCTTTTTTGATGCTTTGGTATTGCGCTTCTCTCGTCTGAATTCGCTCACTGATCTTGGCAAATTCTTGAGCTTGTATTTTCTGTTCTTTTTTAAAGCGATTTTGTTGCTGGACAATATTTTTTTCTGCCTCAACTTGAAGACGTGAAAGATCCGCTTTGGCTAAGTTAAGTTGTTCTATTTTTGCGCGGTTTGTTTTTTGAGCATTTTCGATATGATTAATACGTTCTTCAAGCGTATTTTTCTCCTCAGTTGATTTAGGAGAAGCCGTGTTTGTAGTCTTTGTTGAGGAAGTCGAATTTTTTTGCTCAACACTGTTCTTGTTTTTTATTTTACTGATAGCATGTTGTAACGTATTTATTTGCGAAACTAACTTTTTGGCTTGAGCAACCTTATGTGCAGCATCTTCTGTATCGGCATTTTTCGCTTCAGCCTGTAGTTTATTATATAACTTAATGAGTTTTTGAACTTCAGCTTTGGTCTGAGTTATTGAAGACACAATGGTATTCTCGCAATCAGTTATTTTTAAATGAAATGATATTATAATGCGAATTAACAGTTAACAATTTTAGGCTCAATTTGAATTTTTCTATGTTTGTGAGTTGGAAAACGATGTCGTAATTTAGCCTGTTTTTTTAGATCAATATCAGCACAAATGACCCCTGCACCTCGGTTTAAGCGAGTTAATACAACCCCCCAAGGGTCAATTATCATACTATCGCCGTAGGTTTCTCGCCCATTAACATGATAGCCACCTTGATTCGCTGCGATGACATAACATAAATTTTCTATGGCACGCGCTCGTACTAAAACCTCCCAATGGGCTTTGCCAGTAACTGCTGTAAATGCTGAGGGAATAGCAAGCACTTCTACGCCTTGATTGAGCATACAACGGAATAATTCTGGAAAACGTAAATCATAACAGACTGCAAGTCCTAAACGTCCATAAGGCGTATCTACGACGACGACTTGATCTCCTGACTCAATCGTTTTTGATTCACAATAATGTTCATCGGGGGTTGTGGTTACATCAAATAAATGTATTTTGTCATAACGAGCAACACATTCACCTGTATTATCAAACATTAAACAAGCCGCGCGAAATTTGAGCGGGTTATTGGTTGCTATTGGCAAAGTGCCACCAACTAACCAAATATTTGAACGAGCCGCTTGTTGAGAAAGAAAATCTTGGATGGGACCACTTCCCGATTTTTCACGAATGTTAACAGTATCTGTGGGGTGCATAGCCATCAGCGCAAAATTTTCTGGCAAAATAATTAATTTGGCCTCCATATCCACAGCTTCACTGATGAGCCGAGCCGCTTCATGGAGATTAGCGGTCACATTGGAGCCTGATGCCATTTGTATAGTCGCAACACGGTACATAGTTAGATGTCAATTCTCGCGGTTTTTTGATAAAATGTATTCGAGGTTTCAGTTTTTTGTCAAAAAACTGAAACCTCGAATGTTGTACAGGACAAAAAAAGGTGTGTATTTATAACTCATTGATTTTGTATGTAAAAATATTTATATGATAAGAAACGTGCATCATTTAAAAGACTTTAAAACCAGACCTGCCAGGTTAAAACAAAACCTGGCAGGTCAAGGGCAGCGACCAAACTTGATTTTGACCTGGCAGGTTTTCTTTTGAACCTGCCAGGTCTGGTTTTGACTTTGACTTAGTGATTTCATCCATTCCTAACATTAATGACTTATAAAAAATTGTCCTGTACAAAGCGGTTTTTTTTAAAACCTGTTTCTGAACCCTTGATTTGCATGATAACATTAAAATAAGTCTTATAATACCTATCTATTCAATTGATGTTCTAGCAAAATCTCTCCAAATCTAAAGGTTTGGACTCCAAATTTATTCCAAATCTAAAGGTTTGGACTCCAAATTCCAAATCTAAAGGTTTGGACTCCAAATTCCAAATCTAAAGGTTTGGACTCCA
>JAOZSV010000139.1 GCA_029939505.1 Thiotrichaceae bacterium
TTAACCCCTTCGGGGTTGAAACTAACCCCAACGGGGTGAAATGTAAATAGCCACCTATTCTAAATTCCACCGATTTCATCGGTGGCTATTCATGTTTAACCCCTTTGGGGTTGAAACTAACCCCAACGGGGTGAAATGTAAATAGCCACCGATGAAATCGGTGGAACTATTCGCTCGCCTTGAAATCAATTTCAAGGCTAATTCGTTACGTTTTCTTGATTTTCTCGTAAAACTTTGATTTGAAACAATGTGTTACGTTCTTCCTCTTCTAATGAAGATTTGATGAAATGAATCGTCGTTACATATTTAGGAATCACATTATACTTAAGGGCATTAACGCGCTTTTGCGTTTTACGTTGCTCTTCCAATAAACGCCATAGAGCTGTTTCCGCTTCACCAAGACGAGCTAAAAGAACAACCATATCTGCTAAATGACGGCGCGTTTCATCGAAACTGCTATCTGTGCCCATTAAGCCGACTGGCTGGAGCGGAAGACGTGTCGCAGTAACAGCGGGATATTGTACACCGATACGACTACGTGGCAAAATTTTAATATTAAGTGGCGGTTTTAAACCAAGCGCAGCTTGTTGTAAAGAACGATTGCTCATCCGTGTATGAGTCATGCCAAGCCAATAATAGGCAGTTTCCAAAGATTTTTTAGCCTCTTGACGGAGCGCACGGTATTGTTTGAGACGCTCATATACGAGGCGTGTGAGCAATTCTTTTTTACGTTCAAGCAGCGATGCCCCTAATTCCAAAAAAGCCATTTTACGCTTAATAATTAATAGTGCGTTTTTAGTCGGGGGAATTTTTAGACGTTTGGTAGCCATTTTATTAATTGTTAATTGTTAATTATTAATGGTTAATTTTGTAAAAGCATTTCAACGCTTTAGTTTTGGAGTTTAACAGCTTTGGAGTTCAACCGCTTTGGAGTTCAACACTTTGGAGTTCAACGCTTTGGAGTTCAACGCTTTAGCTTTGGAGTTGAATATAAATCCTTTATTATATTGTAACTACTCAGGGCAACCACAAGGGATTGCCCCTACAACATTTCAACCTAAAGTTTTTTGAAGAAAAGCATTCGAGGCTAACGTTTTTTTGAATAACGTTAGCCTCGAATAGGCTGAAATATTCTTATTCAGACTGACGAAAATCTTCTGATGTAGGGGCAATCCCTTGTGGTTGCCCTGAGTAGTTACGTTATTTTTAAGTTTCATCAATTCATCGTACTCTTATACGATATATCACGGAGTCTTTTCATGCAAAACTTCTTTATCGCCCCTGCGATTATGACAGGATTGGGCTTATTTTTTGGTATTATTCTCGCGATTGCCTACCGATTTTTGCGAGTACAAGAAGATCCACGCATTGAACAGGTTGAAGAATTACTTCCTGGCACCAACTGTGGTGCTTGTGGGCAACCTGGTTGTCATGGTTTTGCGGAAAATGTTGCCGAAGGCATACAGCAGCCGAGTGGTTGCACTGTAGCCAGTTCCGACGTGATAGAAATCATCGCCGATGTTCTTGGTGTTGATCCGGGTAAGCAAGAAAAACGGGTTGCCCGCCTACATTGTGCCGGTGGAAAAGCACAAGCACATCAAATTGCGGAATATAAGGGCTTTGAAAGTTGCCATGCTGCGGCAGAAGTTTCAGGTGGCGGAAAAGGTTGCTCTTGGGGTTGTTTAGGATTGGCTGATTGCGAAAAAGTCTGTACTTTTGATGCGATTCAGATGAATGACGATGCCCTACCAGTGGTGGAAATTGATAAGTGTACTGCTTGTGGTGATTGTGTTGCCGTTTGCCCGCGTGATTTGTTTGAGATTGTACCCCTAAATCATAAATTATTTGTACAATGCTCAATTCCCCTTGAAGGGGACGCAGCGCGTGTACTTTGTACGACAGCTTGCGATGCTTGTGAACGATGCGTGCTTGATGCCGCACCTGGCTTGATTCGGATGGAAAATAATTTGCCTGTTGTTGATTACGCCGCCGGTGGTCCTGCTGGCCCTGAGGCGACTTTCCATTGTCCCACAGGTGCTATCCAATGGTTGGAAGGGGGACAATTTTCAGAATCGAAAAAGGCCAGCGATGATCCTTATGCACAGTTTATATAAACTGGTGATCATTTCTTGATATTTCAATAAATTTAAGTACTGAAGCATAAATTTTCTGGTATTAAGAAACCAAGTTTCTTCAAGAAACTTGGTTTATCAACGAAAACAAAATACCTGAAAATTTGTGCTTCAGTTCCACCGATTTCATCGGTGGCTATTCACATTTCACCCCGTTGGGGTTAGTTAGTTTCAACCCAGAATGGGTTAAACATGAATAGCCACCGATGAAATCGGTGGAATTGAGGTGGGATTTAGAATTGAGTTCCTAAATGGTGGGTTTTACTACCCACCTACACCTAAACGCCATTAAGTTAAGCCAGGGCGAACACGCAGGTTCGCCCCTACAATATTATGATACGCGGAGTTTTGTAGGGGCATTCGAGGTTTGAGTTTTTTGAAGAAAAACTCAATTCGAGGTTCAAGTTTTTTTACAGAAAAAACTTGAACCTCGAATCGAATCCTGTGTGTCTGTCCTTAACTTAATGGCATTGCACCTAAACGCCTACGCGAAATGAAATTTAATGGATAATTGATGTCACATAGCTTTTATCAATATGTCATGAATTTTCAAAGGTAAAATTATGTCACTAAGGATGTTTGAATATTGGGTTAAAAAAAGGATTGGAAAACAATCTTTTGTATATCCCATTTTACGCATGATATACCGAGCCATATATACACCAGCTTGTTTATATCCTCTTATCAGATCGCAATCGTTAATAACAAAACTATTAGGACCACGTTTTACGCGAAGTTCTACTTTTATTGAAATTGATATTACTTATCGTTGTAACTTAGGGTGTTTCAATTGTAACAAATCAGTAGGACGAGAACAAGCACCCAGTAATGAGGAAATGACCGTCGAACAAGTACAAAAATTTGTTCAAGAAAGTGTTGCTAATAAGATCAAATGGAATAGAATACATCTGGTTGGAGGTGAACCCACTCTTCATCCTGATTTTCTAACAATATTGGATGTGTTGTTGGAATATAAACACAGTTATTCTCCAGAAACGCTTATCTTAGTCGGCACTAACGGTTATGGGGAAAAAGTTAATGAGATGCTCAAAAAAGTACCCGATGGAATAGCTATCGGAAATTCCTCAAAAAAATCTAAAGAGCAACGTTTTCACCCCTTTAATATGGCACCTAAAGATTCCCTTCTATACAAGTATGCGGATTATTCAAATGGGTGTACCATAATTGAGATGTGTGGAATGGGTTTAACACCATATGGTTATTATCCGTGTATTGTTGCGGGTGGTATTGATAGGGTATTTGGTTTTGATAAAGGAAAGAAAAAATTACCCGCTTTGGATGATTCAATGGTTGAGCAGTTACGAGTGTTTTGTCCGTTATGCGGACAATTTAGGTGTGGCAGTATTACGGATAAGACCGTCATGTCACCGACTTGGAAAGTTGCTTACCAAAAATACAAACAAAATGGAAGAAAAAATTTATCACTATACTAAGCGAATGTAGGATTGACTTCACGATAAATACATGAGCAAAATCATGTATTTACTATAATTTGCTAGACAGTTTATATAAACTGGTGATCATTTCTTGACATTTTACTCGAACCTCACGTTTTTAGTCTTCCAAGAACAACGTCGTTCTGGAGTTCAAAATTTCAGCTTTGGGAACTTAATACTACGGTTCCAACGCTGAAGCGTTGAACTCCAAAAAACCGCCCAAATCTTCAGCTTTGGACTCCAAAAGACGGAAAAAAACCGCCCAAAGCTGAAACTTTGGAAAAAAAATACGCCAAAAGCATTGGACTCCATTAAATTAGCGAGGTTTGGCTTATGATGCCTAAATTGATAACGGATAGAGACGACTTTATGCTAGAGAAATTTAGCGATAATCTGGAAAGCACTCAATCTTTTCTCGCACGTCAACCAGAAACACTTGTCATCAATAAGTGGAATCTTTTAAAAGCAGGGAATACGATAAGACTTATTGAAGAAGGCGAAACACTTTTCGAGGTTTTAGTTTTTGAAGAAAAACTAAAACCTCGAAACCACGTTAAATTTGAGATAAAAACCAAAAAATTCTGGAATAGCCCTAGTCAAGCTATACAGGTAGAGGTTTGGAGGCAAGTCGGTTCTGGTGAGATAACTCACGGATTGCCAAAAGCGATATTTTTTGATTATTTGTTAGACAGATACGGCACGATAGTATGTGACTATCTGCACACAGAACATGGTAAGCGTTTTTGGTTAGATCGCTTAACTGAGGCGTTAAAGGCTAACTATGAAGTATTTTATGGAGACTACAGTACAAGAGGTCTTACCAAAATCAATAATAAAAGGGAACTTATGGACTTTTATGTCGATCAATGCTGGGGAACAGATACCAAACATGAATACCGTAGAATGGCTATAATATCAAAGTCATATTTGTGTGCGTGCAGTAAAATGTAAGGTGGGTAGAGCGGACGCGAAACCTACCATTAATCTGAAAAATGATGGATTTCCACTTCATTCCGATTGGCGAAAAATTCCCGTCGGGAGACTTCTTGATGCCAATCACACTGCTTCTTTTGTTCTTCAATCATGCGATTGACTTTGATTCGAGTCGAAAGTTTTTCTTCAAAAAACTTTCGCCTCGAAAGTGATTTCATTACCATATAAAGTCATCGCATTAAATTTTGTGATGCGATTGAAACCTAAGCCGCACCTGCTCTAAATCAGTTTGCGTATCAACGGAGATAGGATAATGTGGTGTAATAAAGGTAAAAATTCTTTTACCGGCTTGTAGAAAACGTAACTGTTCCAATTTTTCCGCCTCTTCTAAATCGCTTTTGGGCAATAAATGATAATCGCAAAGCACTTCTCGTCGATAACCATAGAGTCCAATATGTCCCCAGAATTGGTGAAATTTTGACCAATTTTCCTTTTCAACATCGCGAATATAGGGAATGGGGTGACGAGAAAAGTAAAGGGCGTAACCATCATGTCGCCGTGTCACTTTCACAAGATTCGGATCAAGTATTTTATTATCTCTGATAGGACAAACCGGGGTCACAATATCGGGCGGTGGAACCGTTTTTTGAAAAACGTCAATAAGTTGATTAATAATATCAGGCTCAAGCAACGGCAGATCGCCCTGCACATTGACAACGATATCACAATCCAATTTTTCAATAATCGATACAATACGTTCTGTTCCAGACGCACAACTGGAATCGGTCATCCAGACTTTACCGCCCCACTCTTGCACGGCTTCAGCGACTTCTTCGGCATCGGTTGCAATATGCACATCGTCAACTTTTGAGGCTTCTAAACAACGCTGATAGACATGCCAAAGCATCGGATGCCCCCCAATATCGGCAAGCACCTTATGAGGTAAGCGCGAAGAAGATAGGCGGGCGGGAATAACAACAATTGATTTTAAAGGGCGCATTTTATAAACAGGAGTCTAACGCTTTTGAAAAGGAGTTCAACGCTTTTGGAAAGGAGTTCAACGCTTCAGCTTTGAAAAGGAGTTCAACGCTTCAGCTTTGGAAAGGAGTCCAACGCTTCAGCTTTGAAAAGGAGTACAACGCTTCAGCTTTGGAAAGGAGTCCAACGCTTTGGACTAAAAATCGTCTTCTTCAATTTCGAGTTTGTTATGTTCGGTGTTTTCACAAAACTGTTTGACTAAATTGGTACGTCCAATTTGATTCAGGTAAGATTGAAAACTAGAAAAAGGATAGTCATTTAAGTTAGTCACATAATTATGTTTAATGGGATTATTCAGTAAATAATTCAATCGAATTAAGTATTCTTTTTCATCTCGTGGACAATAATCCCAATCACCATTGAGCATGAATAGTTTTTATGATCTTCGTTAAATCCTCTCCTTTGTTACTATGAGCTAACAAATGATAGTGATTATTTAATAATCACCCAATGTTCGAGTTTCCAATCTTTTTCTAGGAAACTTTTTTGAATCAGGCGTAATAATTTCGTTTTTATCCGTTCATCCGCTAATAACGGACGTTTATTATAAATCGCGGCGGTAATAAAATAAGAGGTATTATCGTAAAAAAAATGAATAGGGGTGTATTTAGATTGTTGTATAAGTTTGAAAATATCCAAAGCGTTGGACTCCATTGCCAAAGCTGAAGCGTTGGACTCCATTGCCAAAGCTGAAGCGTTGGACTCCATTGCCAAATCTGAAGGTTTGGACTCCATTTCCAAAGCTGAAGCGTTGGACTCCATTTCAACAGGATTCCAACGCTTTGGGCGGAAAAACCTCTATAGGTTAAAAAGTATAAAACTCAGTTTCTTCTTCTATCGGGATGATGAAATGCTCAATATTAGAGAAATCACTTTCACCCTGCTTATTGTAAGCCTTTATTGCAACATAAAAAGCGGAACCCATTGGTAATTCAAAAGAGACACGGGGTTGATTGCCCATATCAATATTACCAATGGTATCAGGACCTGTATAAGGATAAGGCGCGTAATATAAACGATAGCCCTCCGCATCAGTAATAGAAGTCCAGGAAAGAGTCACTGCATTGACATCCACTTCAACTGAAAGAGTGGGCGCATCCAACTTATCTGCTGGTGGTGGCGGTGGTGGTGGCGTATCGCCAGAAACGTAAATTAAAATTTGGGAGGTAAACGGTTCCAAAGTCAGACTGCCTGTGACCGTCTTTTCATCCAAATCAAGATATGTGACGCCTTGTAAACTGATCGTTTTTGATTCAGCACTTGGATTAGTGAACAGTACTGACTGCTTTTTAGGATCGTTCCAAGTCGCATCGACGGGTTCAATCACAACATTGTCAATCCAATAATTTGAGGTTTCCGTCTTGGACTTTCCAAGCATCAATCGACCTTTAGCTGTGCTCACTGGAGAGTGAAAAACCATTTCAAATTCTTTTGGCGTGGCATTAAAAGCGAACTTCCTTGACGTAATTGCCTGTATATTATCAAGATCGGCTATATCATGAAGCGATAGATTGACGGTCATAAAATCATCTGCTATCGCGCGGAAGGTTAAACGATAAAACTGATCTTTGGTGAAATTCAATCCTTTTTGCATGACCAATTTACTCTCTACCCTTAAACTGCCTCCATCCATCTGAGGATGTTCAGGTTCATAAGTTCCCCCCCAGCCTGAGTTATCGGTATCAAAATAAGAGTTGTTCACCAAGTTGTCTCCAACCACTTGAGAAACAGTATATTCCTTTAATTGAAATGGACACTGCTTTGAATTCTTATCTTGTGGCGAAAAATCGTTTTGAAAATGCGCTAACGAGAAGGATCCGCTACTTCCTCTATTGACAACCAAATCACTGTAAGGATTACAATAATAGTTATTGTTCAATTGACCATGTTTGACATCCGTTTTTAGGTTAATACCTATTTGAGAAGGAGTCAGGGAGTAAACAATATTGCCTTCAATGACATTATTGCGGGAACTACCGCTTTTATTTTCCATAACGAGTTGGTTCGCCTTGTTATTGTAAAGCACATTATTGCGAATCAAAGCATTATTATAATCGTGTGAGCGGATACCACGATGGGGATTATTCGCAATCGTATTGCCTTCGATCACATTATTTGGACCCGATACATCGGAACCCAGTCCCATACCATAAGAGGGGTGGTGCCAACAAGGGGTATTTGGATAATCAGAATCGGCTTTGGGAGCAAATGCACAACCATCCGATCCATCCTCCACATTGCCTATAGATTCGAGTAAAAAGTTACCTCGAATCGTATTATTAGCAGATTTCAATGAGATCGCACCACCATCATTTAAAACCATCAAGGCATGGCGAACCACATTATTTTCAATAACATGATGTCCTTCACCCCCCAAGTACATTCCATTCCAACCGGTTCTTTCGATGGTATTTTGGCGTATAATATGACCTTTTCCGCCTTGAACCTGAATCCCCATACCGTAACAAACTGCATTAAAATTATGCCCACAGTAAATGGGAAAGGTGCCAATGTCAGTCATCTGATTATTTTCAATCACTGAATCTTGAATATCAAAGCCCGTTGGCGCATTGTAACCAATTCCCGTGGCAAACATGTTCTCAAACGTATTGTCTTTCACGAGGAAATTCACACCTTGCCAAATACTAATACCAACCCGATTATATTCAAAGCGACATTGTCTGATTGTACGGTTGAGTCCACCAGTCGAGACCCCTGTACTAAAATGGCGAAATGTGAGATTTTCCACTAACTTCATCCCGCCTTTCATTCCGGTTCCATAAGTAGAACCTTCTACCAACAATTTGTTGGGATTGGCTTTGGAGTATAAATAGACTGTCTGGCTAACTTCGTCATAGTACCATTCATTTTGCGAGTCAAGCTCTTCTATGATCCCATCTAAGAAATATCCCCATTCTGGTACTTGTTTACCGAGTCCTTTGGCAGTAATTTTGCCGGTAGAGGCACTATAACCCGTTACTTCAAAGATTCTTGACATCCAACTGTAAGTGCGGATACGCAAGCGTGCACCTTTCCAATAGCCGTCTGGTTTGGCATAATCAGCTAATGCTGAATCGACGAATACACCAGTTACAATGCCCTTATCCACTTCTAACCAATTACGGTCTTTTGGGGAGGCAACATTGGGATAACGAGCTATAGTCATCACTTCTCCATTGACAAATAGGTTTTGAATACCACTGTCCGTCAGCGGAAGATGGGAGACTTGTGCTTCCCAAACTTTGGTTTTATCCAATTTTGGATGCGTGGTGAGTTGCCAATTTCCGATTTCAACACTGCCTGCAATAACGGGCAATTCTCCGGTGCCATAAGCACTGAAAGTCAGTTCTTTATTCACCCCTTTTGGTTTTATTCCGCCTCTAAAAAGTTCGCCACGTTTGAGAAGTATGGTGGAATTTTCTTCAAAAACGACTTCATTGATTTTGTCAATGGTTTGCCAAGGGCTGGATTCGCTGGTGCCATCATTCGCATCGTTTCCAGTTGAACTGGAAATATAATAAGTGGCACTTTGTACGATGGGCGTTAAGCCTAAACCCGTTATAAATAGTAAATAACGCAATTTCTTTTTTGACATAATAATTAAAACCTCTCATGTGAAAAATTAAAAATCCCTATATGGGCGTTGGTAACTGATGTTACGCAAAGCTATTCTATTCGAGCTTAGAAATCCGATTTTTGAAACGGATTTCTTAAACCTCTTGGAAACATAGTGCGTAACATCAGTTGGTAAGTCTTAATTTTATTATTAGCTATTTTTTTTGATAAGTCAAGCTATGTCAAAACAAAAATTCTAATTGGCTATCGTTTTTCAGTTCAATAATTTCACCAAGGTAAACACGCATACCCTATGTTTACGTTTGTAGGGGCATTCGAGGCTAACGTTTTTTGAAGAAAACGTTAGCCTCGAATCCTGTTCGCCCTGTGAAACGAAGTAACCGTTAGGTTCAATAATTTATCTAAACGTCTATAGCACATTTTACATTATGTTCGCTCCTCCTTCTCTGATATAACGCTTGGTTAGGCAATTAAGTATTGAAGCATAAGTTTTAATACTTTTCGAGGCTAAAGTTTTTTCTTTAAAAAAACTTTAGCCTCGAATGGAGTTCAACGCTTCAGCTTTGGCTGTGACTAAAGTTCCATTCTTTAAATCCAAAGCTGAAGCGTTGAACTCCATTTCAAAAGATTCCAAAGCTGAAGCGTTGGATTCCAAAATCTCTTAGGTTAAAAACTGATGTGACGCAAAGCGATTCTATTCGAGCTTAGAAATCCGATTTTTTTCAAAAATCGGATTTCTTAAACATCGTTTTGCCGTTTAGAAATCCGATTGTTCTGAATCAGAATTTCTTAAACATCTTGAAAACATAGTGCGTCACATCAGTTAAAAAGTATGAAACTCAGTATCTTCATTCTGTCGAGATGATGAAATACTCAATATTAGAGAAATCACTTTCACCCTGCTTATTGTAAGCCTTTATTGCAACATAAAAAGCGGAACCCATTGGTAATTCAAAAGAGACACGGGGTTGATTGCCCATATCAATATTACCAATGGTATCAGGACCTGTATAAGGATAAGGCGCGTAATATAAACGATAGCCCTCCGCATCAGTAATAGAAGTCCAGGAAAGAGTTACTATATTGACATCCACTTCAACAGAAAGGGTGGGCGCGTCCAACTTATCCGCTGGCGGTGGCGTATCGCCAGAAGAGTAAATTAAAATTTGAGAGGTAAACGGTTCCAAAGTCAGACTGCCTGTGACCGTGTCACCGTTTAAATCTAAATAAGTGGTGCCTCCCAAATCAATCGTCTTGTCATTTTCTGTCGTATTTGTGAAAAGTTTCGATTGCTGGGTTGCATCATTTAAAACGGCATCCACCGCTTCAAAGGTGACATTGTCGAAGTCAAGGGTATCTGCACCAATTGAACCAGCCTTAATGGTAGAAAAAACCAATAGAGCCTGATCAAGGGCACGGGGAGACAAGAAAAACATCTCATAGTCTTTATGAGTTGAGTCGTAGGCAAAAGTGGAAGATTTCAATATTTCCCAACTTTCCCCTTTGGGTGCATTGTTCACTCTCACACGAATAGCACCAAATCCATTGCCAAGAACGCCGAATTTTAACCGATAATACTGATTTTCACGCAATGCAAAGCGATTAGTACTATGAGTGGAAGATTTTTCCGTTTTAAGTGCCATTTGAAAACTTGACTCACTGAGCAAATTGGCATCGACAACATTGGAGACACTATATTCCTCAAGACGTACCCCACACCATTTAGCATTTTTATCATAAGAGGGAAATGCTTTTTTCCAGTGTGCCAAAGAGTATTGTTTATTCTCTCTTACAAACACCGTTTCATTATAGGGATTGCAGTAAATCTTGTTATTAATCATTCCATGATTAGTGGCACCCGTTAGAACCAATCCCCTTTGATCAGGGTTGAGTGAATAAATAATATTCCCTTCTACAACATTATCGCGTGAAGGTCCTTTTTTGTCTTGGACAGCAATCTGAGGATCGTTATTGTAAACGACATTATTACGGACAACCGTATTGATAAACGAATTCAGACGGATTCCCATATCGGGATTATTGGCAACTGTATTACCTTCAATCACATTATCCTTAAATTGACTATCTGCCCCAATTCCCATACCATAAGAAGGATGGTGCATACAAGGCGTACTGTTGAGACTACCGCAGCCATTGGACTCATCAACATTGCCAATACTTTCTAATAAGAAGTTTCCTCGAATCGTATTGCCACTGGAACCGATCTGGACTGCTCCGCCATCATTGAGGAGTGAAAGTGCTTTGCGAACGACATTATTTTCGACAAGGTGATGTCCACCTGCTTTTAAGTTTATGCCATTCCATCCGGTATTTTCAACGACATTTTGGCGTATCGTTTGGGCTTTTCCAAACACAGAAATACCTATACCGTAACAAACGCCTTCATACCGAGTACAATAAAGAGGA
The DNA here is from genome assembly GCA_029939505.1 of Thiotrichaceae bacterium. Lineage (GTDB taxonomy): Bacteria > Pseudomonadota > Gammaproteobacteria > Beggiatoales > Beggiatoaceae > QNES01. Next base: position 11,564 of record JAOZSV010000139.1, read on the forward strand.
AACATACCTGTATTGGTAATCTGATTTTTTTCAACGGCACTGGCTTGTACATCAAAATCGCTAGGCGCACTGAGTCCAATGGAGTTGTTTAATTGATGGTTAAAAGTGTTATCTGTGACTAAAAAATTAGCACTCTTGTATACTGAGACACCTTTGGTATTATATTCAAAATGGCAGTGACGAACCGTCACATTATCAGAATTGTTGATAGCAACACCGACTGAGGTAAAATGACGAAATGTGAGGTTTTCTACGATGCTATTATCCTCATGCCAATAAATGTTCAAGCCTGTCTTATAGGTTGAACCTTCTATGAGTAAAGTGTCAGGGTTAACGTTTCCACGCGGGTAGAAGTAGACTTTTTTAGCCAGTGCATCATAATACCATTCCCCTGGATGATCTAATTCTTCCAGTTTGTCATCTAAGAAATAGCCCCATTCTGGCAATTGTTCGCCTAAACCTGTCGCCCGTATTTTACCTGCCGTGTAACCGGTAACTTTAAATACCTTGTAGAACCAGCTATAGGTTCTAATGCGTAAGATTGCATCCTTCCAATAACCATCAGGCTTTGTGTAATCGACCAACGCGGGATCAGTAAAAGCATCTTTACCCGCACCTGCTCCCACTTTCAGCCAATTTTTATCGGCGGGAGAATCCACATTGGGATAACGGGCAATCGTCATCAAATCGCCATTAACGAATAGATGTTGAATCTTATTCTCGTTGCCCTTGTCATCTTCAATAATAAAGGTTGATACATCCGCTTCATAGACATTTGATCCTAATGCAGGATGTTCGGTTTGTTTCCAACCCGTTATTTGGACACTGCCAGCAATGATCGGATTGTCACCAGTACTATAAGCCCCAAAAGTGAGTCCTGTTTGGAATTTATATGAACTAATCGCACCCCGAAAAATCTCTCCACGTTTGAAGAGTATGCTGGAGTTTTCATCAAATGTCACCTCATTGACTTTGTCAATGGTTTGCCAAGGGCTGGATTCGCTGGTGCCATCATTCGCATCGTTTCCAGTTGAACTGGAAACATAATAGGTGGCACTTTGTACGGTGGGCGTTAAGCCTAAACCCGTTAGAAATAGTAAATAACGCAATTTCTTTTTTAACATAATTAAAACCTCCTTAGAAAAATGAAAAGAAAAAATCCCCTTATAGGTATCGGGTGGCAATTCGTTATGAATTGACGTGAAAACACAATTTATAATCAAAACAAATTTGATAATAATTGTTATATTACATCTTGGTGTACTTATTATATGACTTGCCTCAATAGATTTAAGCCTTAATTCTATTATTAACTATTTTTTTTGATAAGTCAAAACGAAAAATTTATTTTGGTGAACATTCGACGCGGAGCGTCGGGGGAATGCATTCCCAAACTCCGTTTGGGAACGAGTGAATAGTTGGTTTTTTGAGCACGGGGTTTTAGAAATCCGATTTTTTCCAAAAATCGGATTTCTAAGCTCAAAAACGAATAGGCGGGATAGGTTCATTAACCATTGCTATAAAAGTCTTTTCCAACTCGTTTAATATGTTCAAGTAAGTCAGAATTGTCGATTTGATTATATAGAGGTGGTTGCGAGTTTTAGATATAGAAGTTCAGAAAAATTTGTTATAATCCCC
>JAOZSV010000348.1 GCA_029939505.1 Thiotrichaceae bacterium
TTATAAATAATCCTTGTAGTTATCGTTATCGTTTAAAAAACTTGATAGTCGAGTTTTAGCCTTGAAATTGATTTCAAGGCTGAGTCGTTACAATCATTCTATCATAATTTTGTTATACTTTATTGATTTTTATATGATTAAACAGGGTTTCGTCAAAGTTGACTCACTTTTTGATTAATGGTATAATCTAAATTTAGGGAGCGAGTTCAGAAGTGACTGAATGCTAATAATTAACTTGGAGAAACCAAAATGAACAAAGTCTATAGCTGCTGGCGGTTATTCAATTTACTACTTATCCTATTTTTGATCATGGTCTCTAATGCGACAGCCACACCCTATATCAAAACGGATTCCTCAGAAGCCGTCAAATCTTTACTGGGTGAGGCAAAAAGCTATCATGAAGCAAGGCAATTTGAACAAGCCGCTGCTTTACTTGAACGTGCTTTACGAATTGTACCACGAGATCCTGTGATATGGCATAATTTAGCAGGAGTGCGTTTAGCACAAAATGACTGGAAACGTGCTGCCAATCTTGCTCAAAAATCTAATGCCCTGGCTGGCATTCGTAAGAATTATAAAATGTTGCGGATAAGAAATTGGATGGTTATTACGCTGGCTTGTGAAGGAATGGGGAATTTTAATTGTGCCCGTGAAGCACGAAACCGTGCACAAGCAATAGCGCGAACACTTAAAAGATAATATCTGTTTATAGATGTTCAGATAAATCACTTCCAAAAACCTGACAGGTTTGATCTGTGATCGAGGCTAAAGTTTTTTGAAGAAAAACTTTAGCCTCGATCATTATTTATCTGAAAAACTATAGAACGCATTGAGGCAATACCATGAGTCGAACTCCAGAAATTGGCTTTAGTCAACCCGTAAAACTAGCCTGGTTAGATTTAACTGCGCAACGTCTCTCAAAAGGAGAGAGCCCCGCTGAAATTCGACGGATATTGCATGAATTTTTAAGCGATAAGCTGGCTGTTAATAGCACTGCTAAAAGTAGTGTTCGACAAAAGGCAGTCAGTATTTTATTAAAGATTTGGGTTAAGGTACCGCAACCCATTGAATCTTTTAGAGATAATGGTTTAATCCTATTGAAGCGGTTGCCAGAAAGTAATCATATTGCTGTACATTGGGGAATGGCGATTGCGATTTATCCCTTTTTTACTATGTTAGCAGAACATGTTGGACGCTTATTGCGCTTACAAAATCAGGTAACAATGGCACAAATACTAAAGCGTGTACGTGAAAAGATGGGAGATCGAGAGGGGGTTGTGATAGCGGCGCGTAAAGTGATACGTTGCTGGGTTAATTGGGGTATCTTAAAAGATACGAATAAAAAAGGGGTTTATGTGCCGACAGAATTGCAAACGCTTCAAGATGCTGAATTGACTAGTTGGCTATTAGAAAGTGTTTTAATTGCGATTAAAGAAGAATCGGCAGTATTAGATACCTTAATTCATTATACCCCTGCATTATTTCCCTTTAAGCTATCGTCAAATTACTTTATTCCTAATGAACGATTAGAAATGTTTAATCAGGGCATAAGTGAAGCGAGTGTGACGTTTAATCGTCGTCAATAATCGTCAGATTTGATTCAACATTAACGAAACTTTAAAGCCAAACCTGACCAGTTTTTAAAACCGGTCAAGTTTAGTTTCGTGTATTATTCAATTTTAATCGTAACTACTCAGCCCCCTCGTTCCCAAGCGAGAGCTTCAATGTCATTAAGTTAAGGGCAGACACACAGGTCTGCCCCTATCAATATCAACGTATTCAGGGGCTGTAGGGGCGAACCTGCGTGTTCGCCCTGGCTTAACTTAATGGCATTGAAGCGAGAACTTGAAAACGAGGGTCAAAAACCATTCCAGTTTGACTCCTTTTATTATTAAACCTTCAATTGAAAAGTTAGCCAATTATCCCCATTTGCTTGAACTTGCTTTGCAATTGAGCAAAAATTATCATACTCATCGCGTTACCCTTGATGAGTTAAAAACGATTGGTTTAGCGTTATGGCAATTTCTAAATATAGAGATAACTTTGCCATCACACGCGCTGATCATTGAGCAATGTCATAATGCCCTTTTCAATTTGCCTTGGGAATGTTTATACCATCCAAAGTTGGGTTTTTTGGCTCAACATGCTGATTACACGCTATCGCGCCGTGTGCGAGTTAATAATAAAGTTTCCCAGCCACCAAAGGGCCCTTTGAACATCTTATTATGGACAGCCTTGCCTGAAAAAATGACTCGCCAAGAGGTACGCTTGGATATTGAAATAGAACAACAGGCTGTGAATAAAATACTCACTCCTTTTATAGCAGCAGGGTGGGTACGTTTTTACGCGCCAAGTGATGGGCGTTTTACTCGGTTTGTCGAATTGCTACAAAGTCAGCCTTGGCATCTGATCATTTTGAATGGACATGGTTTCTCAAAGAATGGGGAACACGCTTTTGTATTTGAAGGTGAAGAGGGAGAAGGCGAATTAGTTTCAGCCAGTCAATTAGCCCAAGTCTTTAAAGGAACAACTGTACAATGTGTCGTTGTCGCCGCTTGTCAATCAGGTGAAGTGTTGACCCATTTGGTTATGCCCATTGTACAAATCGGGATACCGCATGTGGTTGGTATGCGTGAGCCGTTGATAGATAGGGCAGGTACTGTGTTTGTACAGACGCTGTGCGTTGCTTTGGCAGAGCAAAAACGAGTTGATGTTGCGGTGCAAGAAGCGCGTTGTGCGATGACAGAGTTGTTAGCGCCTGATGAAATGTGGCGCGATGTGGCACTGGGGCGTTCTGAACCGAGCGTGGGGCAATGGTGTTTACCCATGTTATTTAGTCATGAGCCTGCCCAAGCTTTATTGGATTGGCATTTTCTGCCTCATCCTGTGGAGAGTCAAATAGCGTTATCCAATGTATTTATTGGTCATCGTCGGATATTGCGAACACTTGGTGAAGGTTTACGCACAGGGACAATACAGCGATTACTCATTCACGGAGCGGGGGGGATAGGCAAAACGGCATTGGCTAGACAATTGGCTATAACACTTGAACAACAAGAATATCAGGTATTCTTATATCAGGTGGGTGGAAAAGCGGCTTTTATTCCGACATTAGCGCGAGCGTTAAAATTACCTCAACTCACTGATTTAAAAGAACTTGTTACAAAAATACAACAGGGACGTTGGTTATTCTGGCTAGATAATTTGGAACGGTTCCAAAATCCGCAGAATGGCGTATTAAATGATAAAACGCTTCAAGATGGTCTTAACATTTTATGCCAAATGCCTGATTTACGAATAGTGATCACTTCTCGAATGCCTTATACTGCGCTACATTTTCATAATCATCCTCTTCAACGCCCTCACTTTAATGATTTTTCGCGTTATCTCCACTATTTAGGTTTGCCTTATCAATTTCCACAAAGGTTGAAAATATATCAAACACTTGGCGGCCATTTTCAGGGCGTACAACTTTTACAAAGTATGCCACTTTGTCTTGAACTGCCTGGTTTGTGCAAACAATTGGCGATTGTTCGTCGTTATTTAATGGCTTTGAATTAATGGTGAATGCGAATTAAGAGTTAAAATTGGAGTCCAACGCTAAAGCGTTGGACTCCTATACAAAGCTAAAGCCGGGTAGGGTGGGCAAACAACGTTTGCCCACCATTCATTTCGTATCAGACTACCTGGCTGAGGTTTTTCGTGAATCGAAATTTGCAAACCTCTGAGGTTTTGGAAACCTCAGAGGTTTTTCGACTATTCACTTGCTAATGTTGTCGTCTTTATCACAAATTCAGAACGTAGGATAGATGCAAGATTATCCAAATGTTCCAATGGATTGGCTCCCTCTTTCACATAAAGCGCGTAGAAAGTA
>JAOZSV010000140.1 GCA_029939505.1 Thiotrichaceae bacterium
GAGGTTTTTCATGGCTGGTGTGGTTGCAAACCTCTGAGGTTTTGGAAACCTCTGAGGTTTTTCATGGCTGGTGTGGTTGCAAACCTCTGAGGTTTTGGAAACCTCTGAGGTTTTTCATGGCTGGTGTGGCTGCAAACCTCTGAGGTTTTGGAAACCTCAGAGGTTTTTCGTCTTACTGATGCCCAATTCACCCAACAACTCTCTCAGTTTAAGAGCTTGAACAGATTGCCTTAAACGCTGACTATAAACAATGCTTTGTAAGTCTTCCAATGCCTTTGAAAAATCATCATTGACGACTAAATAGTCAGATTTCGCATAATGGCTCATTTCAAGAGTTGCACCGCGCAGACGCTGCACAATCACATTCTCGTCCTCTTTGCCTCGCTCACGCAAACGTTTTTCTAAGGTAAGCCGTGAGGGGGGTAATATAAAAATACTCACAGCGTTCGGTTTTAAATCGCAAACCTGTTTAGCGCCTTGCCAATCAATCTCCAAAATCACATCAATGCCAGCGTTTAATTTTGCCATCAGCCAATCTTGGGATGTGCCATAATAATGATCAAAAACTTTCGCCTGTTCCAAAAATAAATTATTCGCCAACATTTGCATGAACTCTTCCTGAGTGACAAAATGATAATTAATTCCATTTTGTTCGCCAGGGCGAGGTTGACGTGTGGTATGTGAGATTGAAACTTGAATATTTTCAGTCTTTTCCACTAATTCCTTGACTAAAGAAGTTTTACCCGCACCCGACGGCGCAGATATCGTATATAATGTACCTTGACTCACAACAGATTTCCTTATTCAATATTTTGCGTTTGTTCACGTATTTGTTCAATTAACACTTTTAATTCAAGTGCATGATGGGTTGTATTAATATGGTTGGATTTTGCCCCCAAAGTATTCGCTTCGCGGTGTAATTCCTGCACAAGAAAATCTAAGCGTCGCCCAACTGCTTGATCTTTCATCACGGTTCGACGTATTTCTACCAAATGGGTATCTAAACGTTCTAATTCTTCGGCAACATCCATTTTTTGTGCTAAAATGACGATTTCTTGTTCCAACCGCTCACTATCAATTTCAACTAATTCCGCTAATCGTGTTTGCAAGCGTTCCCGTTGCGCCTCTAAAATCAGGGGTAATTCGTTGCGGATTTGTGGAACAATAGCAGTAATGGTGGTGCAGCGTTGTTCAATTAAGGTAGCCAATTGTGCCCCTTCACGTTTTCGATGTTCAATGAGTTGGGTTAATGCTGTTTCAAAATGTTGTTGCACCGTTTTCCCAATTTCCTCTACATCTACAATGTGGGTTTCTAGCACACCCTGCCAGCGTAAAATATCTAGCGTATTAGGTGGCATTGTACTACCCGTTATCGCATTGATTTTCTGCACCATTTCCCATAATTGTTGAACCAAAACTTGATTAATCTGCCATTGCCCCTCATTTTGGTTAGCTTGAAAATGCAAAGTACAATCCACTTTACCACGCTTTAGACGTTTTTTAAGAGACTCACGGAGTGTCATTTCCAAATAACGAAATTCATCGGGCAAACGAATAGAAATTTCTAAATAGCGATGGTTGACTGAGCGTAATTCCCAACAAACTTGCCCCCAGGTTTCTGTTAAATCAAGCCGTGCAAAGGCTGTCATACTATGAATCATTTTTTTTGACCATTTATGCGAATTAAGAGTGAAAATAGGAGTTCGAGGTTTAAGTTTTTCTTCAAAAAACTTAAACCTCGAAAACGCTTCAGCTTTGGGCGGACTGACAAAGCTAAAGCGTTGTACTCCAATAGCAACAAAGCTAAAGCGTTGTACTCCAATAGCAACAAAGCTAAAGCGTTGTATTCCAATCATTTAAGAATGATGAATGGTGAATTATGAATGAAATCAATCATTTAAAGAGAAATTTTATACATTCACCATTCACCATTCATCATTCATCATTCATCATTCACCATTCACCATTGCAATAATGAATAATTATACAACACAAAATCAAGTACTTAAGCGCCTTTCAAGGTTTTATATTATAGCCCTCGCTATCATCGCATTACTCACTATTACAGGTGTGTTTTTCATCCAATGGGCATTATATCAACAATCTAACAATGCACATCTGATTAATGTTGCTGGACGACAGCGAATGCTCAGTGAAAATTTGAGTAAAATTGCCATTATTATTCAATTGAAAACAGATATTAAAGAACGGCAGAAGTACGTTGTTCAACTTCATGATAAGCTGATTTTATGGGAAAAAATTCATAAAGGACTGCAATTTGGTCATGCTGAAATAGTAGGGTTGCCTGGTAACAACAGCGTTGCGATAACACGCCTATTTGCCGATTTACAACCGCATTATCAAGCAATGAATGCGACTCTTCAAAATTTTTTGGCAACGATTGGGCAGAACGCTTATCATCAAAATGTGGCTATACTTGTAGAACAAATTGTCTCTGAACAAATTGCCTTTGTGAAGCAAATGGATATAGTAGTCAATCAATATGCGGATGAGGCTGATACTCAACTTAACCAACTTCAACTGATAGTTGCCCTTTTAGCTATTTTAATTCTTATTGTCTTATTACTTGAAGGGTTATACATATTTCATCCAGCCATTCAACAAATTCAGCAAACGATACAAAAGTTAATCAAAGCCGAAGAAATGTTGCGAAATATTGTTGAAGGCGTGTCAGCAAATACAGGCACCCATTTTCTTCAAAACATCGTTGAATATCTGGCTAAAGTACTAGAAAAAAATTATGTTTTCATTGCACAATTGAAGGAAAACGATCCAGATAAAATGAAGATCAATGCTGTATTTGCACATAATTCGCCGTTTGAGATGGAATGTGATTTAAAAAATACGTTCTGTGAATATATTTTATATGGCAAAGATATCCGTGCTTATCCTCAAGCTATTCAAAAAGCATTTCCGCAGGATCGCATGTTAGTAAAAATGGGCATTGAATCTTCCTTTGGAACCCCCTTATTTGATTCTAATGGCAGTGTCATCGGTTTGATGATGATTATGGATAGTCAACCTGCGAATAATCAAAAATTAATAGAGTCAATGTTACAAATTTTTGGCGTTCGTATCTCTGCGGAATTGGAGAGAACACAAGCATTAGAGGCATTGCAGAATGCATTAGAGGCATTGCGGCAAGAACGCGCTTCCTTAACTCGGCGCGTTGAGGAACGCACAGCAGAATTAAAGTTTGCCAATGAAGAACTGGCTCGCGCTGCCCACCTCAAAGACGATTTTCTGGCTAACATGAGCCATGAATTACGCACACCACTTCTTGGTATTTTGGGAATAGCGGAAGCACTACAAGAAGATTCTTCCAATCCACAACAAACCATCCAATTTATCAATATCATTGTAGAAAATGCTCGCCGATTAAAATCTTTTATTGATGTTATTCTTGAGTTTGCACAAATCACAGCGGGTAAAGTCAAATTAGAAATATCCCCTATTTCGACTAAAGCAATGAGTGACTTATGCTTGCGAAAAATTAAGAGTTTAGCGGATCAAAAACGGATTAAAATCACAGCAACTATTGATTCTGCGACAACAATTCTTCAAGCAGATGAACGTTATTTGATCAATAAAATCTTGCTGAAATTATTAAATAACGCAATTAAATTTAGCCCTGAGGGCAGCACAGTTAATTTAGAAATACAGGGTGATGCTAAACGGGGTATGCTTGACTTAACCGTTTCGGATACGGGAAAAGGTATCGCTGAAAAGGATATGGTAAACCTCTTTAAACCATTTGTACAACTGGATACGGGATATGGTGGTACAGGCTTAGGTTTAGCCTTTGCCCATCTTATAACGGAAATGCACGATGGCATAATTACGGTTAAAAGTCAAATCGGTGAGGGTAGCCATTTTACCGTTTCATTGCCCTGGGAACAGATACCTGACATTTCATCTATTGCTACAGAAACGAATGCTGAACCTCTATCAGGAGTAATTCCTGAAAACCTTCCTTCAAATGTTGAAATTTTATTGGTGGATGATAATCCAACAATGATTAAACTATTCTCCAAACGTCTCGAAACTAAAGGTTATCAAGTTGTTATTGCACATAATGGACTAGAAGCCATTGAGAAAGCAAAAAAATGTGAGCCAGATTTGATTCTCATGGATATCGAAATGCCCATGATGGATGGCATTGAAGCCATTCGTCATATTCGGGCGAATACTGAAATGAGCAAGATTCCAATTATTGCTTTGACGGGTTTAGCAGTACCCGGTGATAAGGAACGTTGTTTAAAGGCGGGTGCTAATGATTATTTCAATAAACCGGTGAGCATTAAAGGATTGATTACAACTATTAAAGAACTTCTCTCGTAGTTATAAAACGACTTAATATATGATGTTACGCAGGGTTCTTCCAATTCAAATACCACCGATTTCATCGGTGGCTATTCATGTTTAACCCCGTTGGGGTTAGTTTCAACCCCGAAAGGATTAAACATAAATAGCCACCTTCTAAATTCCATCGATTTCATCGGTGTGGTGAAATTTTGCAGAACTTGGAAACACCTTGCGTCACATCAGTTAATATCTGATGTGACGCAGGGTGCTTCTAAATTCCACCGATTTCATCGGTGGCTATTCATGTTTAACCCATTCTGGGTTGAAACTAACCCCAACGGGGTGAAATGTGAATAGCTGTGTTAAAACTAACCCCAACGGGGTGAAATGTGAATAGCCACCGATGAAATCGGTGGAACAATGTTGTAACTACTCCGCCTTGAAATCAATTTCAAGGCTGAAAACTTCTGAAAATTCTGAGAAACCTGTTTTAGGGTAACCACAAGGGATTACCCCTACAATATCTCAATTGATGTAGCACTATGGTTGCCCCATTTCATGGGGCGTTCCTTATTGAGTGATTTATTCTTTTGTTCTGCCCTTTGTACGAATTTCACAAGAATCCAATTCAGATGGAAAATCTTGACAAGCGAGTCCTTTCAATGTTTGACAAATAATCTGCATTTTCTCGTCTATTTTATGAATATCATCAAGCATATTATTTATCGCATATTGTGTGGGATCAATATCGGGCATCTCGTGAGGAAGTCCATAAGCATCAAAAATCTTTTGTTTAAAGGCTTGCTTATGATTTTCTCTATAATCAGTATCCACTTTGATTACTCTTCCAGGGATACCTATAACTGTTGCCCCGTCTGGCACTGCTTTAACCACCACCGCATTTGAGCCAATACGGACACCATTACCAATAATAATGGGTCCCAATATTTTTGCACCTGCCCCGACGATGACATCATTGCCTAATGTGGGATGGCGTTTACCTTTTTGCCAAGAAGTGCCGCCTAAAGTGACTCCATGATAGAGTGTGCAATCATTACCAATAGAAGCCGTTTCACCAATCACTACGCCCATACCATGATCAATAAAAAAGCGAGAACCAATAGTTGCGCCAGGGTGAATTTCTATCCCTGTTAACCAGCGTGCCAAAGTGGATAAAGTACGGGCTAATAATTTCCAATTGGCTTGCCATAAACGGTGGGAGAGACGGTGCCATAATATCGCATGTAATCCAGGGTAATTAGTCACAACTTCAAAAGCGGAACGCGCGGCGGGATCGCGTTCAAAGACACAAGCAATATCTTCTTTTAAACGTTCAAACATGATATAATTGATTAATGCTTAATGCTTAATGGTTAATGCTTAATGGTGAATGGTGAATGGTAAATGGTGAATGGTAAATGGTGAATTATGAATGAAATCAATCGTTTAAAGATAAAATTTAGATAATAATTCACCATTCACCATTCATAATTCACCATTAAGGTATTGAAATGCTAAGTTTATGTGTCGCAATGGATAAGAATAAATTAATTGGCTATAATAATGCCCTACCTTGGCATTTGCCCGCTGATCTCAAACATTTTCGCGCTATCACAATGGGCAAGCCGATTATAATGGGGCGTAAAACTTATGATTCAATAGGGCACCCTTTGCCAGGGCGAAAAAATATTGTACTCAGTCGCAATCCTAATCTGACGATTGATGGTTGTCAAGTTTTGCATTCTGTTGAGGAGATATTAGCCCTGAGCAAAGACAATAAGGAAAGTGTGGTTATTGGAGGCGCAACGCTTTATAAAGTGTTACTGCCAAAAGTGCAACGTATGTATGTGACTTGGGTACTCGCAGAGTTTGTGGGCGATACTTATTTTCCTGATTATCATCCTGAGAAATGGCAAGAAATTGAAAGAATCGATTATCCTGCCGATGATAAAAATATTTATCCTTATTGTTTTACGGTGTTAAAGCAAAAAAGGTGACACGAAAACAACTCATAAGGTGACACGAAAACAACTCATTATGTTAAAAACAATTAAAAATCAATTTGAGGAATTTGTCAAACTGGAATCTTTTGGCAGTCTTCTTTTAATAGTTGCTACAATCTTGGCTTTACTGATATGTAATTTAGGCGGGCTACATTTTTATGAAACACTGCTACATCACACATTTGCTCTGCAAATTGGCACCGTTAACATTCATGTCGAATCATTGGAGTTTTGGATTAATGATGGCTTAATGACCATCTTTTTTTTCATAATCGGCATTGAATTGAAACGCGAAATGCTTGAAGGACATTTACGTCATTGGTCACTCGTTGTTTTACCGACAATTGGGGCGATTGGAGGTATGCTTGTGCCTGCACTGATTTATGTCGCCTTTAATTGGAACAATCCAGCAACGTTGAATGGTTGGGCAATTCCCTCAGCCACAGATATTGCCTTTTCATTGGGTATATTGATGTTACTGGGCAAGCGCGTTCCCCTCTCTTTAAAGCTCTTTTTAATGACATTGGCTATCATTGATGATCTTGGGGCTATTGTTATTATCGCCCTATTTTATACCGAGGAATTGCATCTCATTTACTTAGCCTTTGCAGTAATGATACTGGCCTTACCGAAAATATTATTCTACGGGAAAAGGATAACCAATCTCAAAGTCTATTTTGTCATTGGTTTACTTTTATGGTTTTTTATCCTAAAATCCGGTGTACATGCCAGTATCGCAGGCGTAGCGTTGGCATTTTTCATTCCAAGCGTCAGAGATTCTTATCAGGATCGTCATCTATTAGAAGAGTTTGAAACTCTACTACATCCTTGGGTTGCTTATGCCATTTTGCCCCTCTTTGCGTTTGCTAACGCTGGAGTCTCTTTTGAGGGCATGAATTTAAGTATTCTTTTGGAACCTGTACCCTTGGGCATTATGCTCGGTTTAGTTATCGGAAAACAAATAGGTATATTTGGATTTATATGGTTAGCCGTTAAACTGGGGTTGGCTACATTAGATGAAAAAACCACTTGGGGAACACTTTATGGCGTTTCTCTCTTATGTGGTATCGGTTTTACAATGAGTTTCTTTATTGGCGGATTAGCATTTGCGGATCCAGAATATATGAGTCAAATACGGATCAGCGTTTTAATCGGATCACTTATTTCTGGCGTACTGGGTTATTTCATTTTGCTCATGGCGACAACTGGACAAGTGCATTCTAATGATTTGGAGTAGGATTCGAGATTAAGGAATCAAACTTTAATAACTTTTAAAGCCAAACCTGACAGGTTTAGTTTCGGCACAGTTATTAAAACCTCATTCCTTACGTTAATTAGGCACTACCTGAGTAGTTACGTTTTTTTTGTAACTACTCAGCGGTTAGCCTTGAAATAAATTTCAAGGCTAAAAGCATTCGAGGCTAAAGCAGACTAATTTCGATGTTTAAGTTTTTCTTCAAATTAAACATCGAAAATAACTTAGCAGGCTTTAGCCTGCTTTAGCTTTCAGCCTTGAAATTGATTTCAAGGCGGAGTAGTTACGTTTTTTTTAACCATAAAGAATTGAAAAATGAAACCTTCAAAACAAGATGATGAAGTCATTATTACTGATGCGGATGCCGAGGAGGAAAGTGCTGGATTATATCCTTATGATCCAACGGAAGAGGATATTGATATTAGAGAAGCACCTCACACCGTATTTGAATTGATGAGAAAATATGATCAGGGAAAGTTAATTATTAATCCTGATTTTCAGCGCAATCTGGTTTGGGAACCTGAGCAAAAAAGTCGGTTTATTGAATCAATCATTTTGAATTTCCCCCTGCCCTCTTTCTATGTCAATCAAACAAGGGAAGGAAAATATATTGTTGTGGATGGTTTACAGCGTACTTCGACTTTGCATGAATTTGTTAATGATAAATTCGAGTTAAAGGGCTTAGAAGCATTACCGAAACTAAATGGCTATAATTTTTCTGAACTAACAACATTGGCGGGAGACTACCAAACGAGAATTGAGGATAAAAAGCTCAGTTTCTATGTGATAAAGCCTTCAGTATCCATTCAAGTTGTTTATGATATTTTTAACCGAATTAACACTGGTGGTACGATACTTAACCGTCAAGAGGTTAGAAATTGTATTTTTATTGGTAAAGCATCGCAATTGCTCAAAGAATTATCTGAGCAAGACTATTTTAAAAAAGCGATTGATAATGGCATTTCACCTAAACGCATGAAAGACAGGGAAGCGGTTTTGCGCTATTTAGCCTTCAAAATTATTGATTATAAAATCGACTATCATGGTGATATGAGTGATTTTGTTGAAAAAGCCATGCGAAAAATTAATTTGATGGCAGAGAGCGAAATAGAAAAACTTAAAGCTGATTTTAAACGAGTGATGACGCTGACGTTTGAATTTTTTGGTCAAACCAATTTCCGTTTACCAAGCAAAATTAACATTGCTGTTTTAGAGTCAGTTTGTTATTTTTTCTCTTTACAGAACGATTCATTTTTATTGAATAATAAACAACGCATTAAAAGTAATTTTGACAAATTGCTCAAAAATCAAGACTATTTAGAAGCGGTACGTTTTACTACCAGCAATCGAAACTATGTTATTAATCGATTTAAACTGGCACAAGAAATTTTAGGAGAGGGCGGTGAGACATGTTGACACAAATCAAATTAACTCACTTTAAATGTTTTAAAGAGGAAACCTCTTTTCCTTTAAGCCAATTGAATTTGCTGACTGGCATTAATGGGCGAGGTAAATCTACCTTATTGCAATCTTTGTTATTGATGCGACAGTCTGTTGAGCATAATGAAAGGCTCTAAACGAATTGTTCAATTGACTTTCATCCTTACCACCTATCAGTATGAATAAGACGATCAAACTTTGATAAAAATTTGTTGTACTATAACTCATCAAGTTTTCTCGTTTTCGAGGTTTTTTTTTTGAAGAAAAACAAAAACCTCGAAACCAAATAATAACTACAAGGATTTACAACTCTTGTCGTTAGCGTTTTTAATCCCTTCTTATATACAATCCTTGTAGTTACTGTTGTCATACGAAAAACTTCTTGATGATCGAGTATAATATAATTGTGAATTTTGTTATAGCGTTTCCCGATTAAATAGACGACGCTTATATCAAGTAAGTATTCGAGGTTTTAGTTTTTTTTTCAAAAAAACTAAAACCTCGAATTGATATTTATATTAAAGTTCATTTCGAGGCTAAAGTTTTTTCTTTAAAAAAGCTTTAGCCTCGAAACCATTAACCATTGCTATCACTGATCAACTGAGAACTAACTATGGCTAATTCTTTACAGGCGCTACAGTCTGAACTACAAGAACTATTCGCCGATATCCCCTTTAAGGCGGAAATGGCTTATAACGAACTGACAATAGTGGTATCACCAGCACATATTTTAGATGTATGTCAAACACTGCATAATCGTTTTGCTTTTACCCAATTAATGGATTTATGCGGGGTTGATTATTCCCAATATGGACAAACCGATTGGAAAACTAAAATGGCGACGAATACGGGTTTTAGTCGCGCTGTCAGCAAGGGTATTTTTAAGGAAGTTGAAGAAAAACCCCGTTTTGCGGTTGTCTATCATTTGCTCTCCATTAAAAATAATCAACGCTTACGAGTGCGAACCTTTGCTCAAGGTGAACCTCCACGCATTGATTCAGTGATTGATATTTGGAGTTCGGCTAATTGGTATGAACGCGAAGCCTTTGATTTATTTGGCATTTTATTTGATGGGCATCCTGATTTACGCCGTATTTTGACTGACTATGGTTTTATAGGGCATCCCTTCCGCAAAGACTTCCCGCTCAGTGGCAATGTCGAAATGCGTTATGATCCTGAAAAGAAACGGGTGATCTATCAACCTGTGAGCGTCGAACCGAGAACACTTGTACCTAGAGTGATACGTCACGATAACCGTTATGTTAATTAGGTTTGAATTATGATTTTTATGATTTTTATGAAATATTCGAGCTTAGAAATCAGATTTTTGAAAAAAAATCTGATTTCTTAAACCTCAACCATGGTTTATCATAAAAATCATCGTTCATCAGTTTACACAGAAAAAGGAGATAATAGTGCTTATTCGTTCTAAAAAATCGCTCTGTTTAATCGCAGGGCTCAGTTTGTTTTCATCGTTTATACATGCTGAAGAAAAACACCCTATTGATATTAAAACCGAAGCCTGTTTGGAAAAAGACGATTCAACGCTTGGCATGATGAATTGTTCTGCACAAAGTGAAAAATTGTGGGATACGGAGTTAAATCGGGTTTATACAGACTTGCAATCTCAACTCAATGACAAAGCCAAAAAGCAGCTCAAAAATGCTCAATTGCAATGGCTTAAATACAGAAATGCCGAATTTAAAGCAATAGACGAAATTTATGTGGTGCTTTCTGAGAAGATGGAAGGTGGAACAATGTGGCGTTTGCTTCCAATCAATGCAAAGGTGGAAATTATCAAACAACGGGTTTTGGTACTAACCGGTTATTTAACGGATTTTAAGCCTGAAGATCATGAGTCGGGTGAGTAGAGCATCACTTATAGATGTTCAGAAAAATCAATTTGTTAGAAACCAAGTTTTTTGAAAAAACTTGGTTTCTTTTCCTTCCTCATCAACGAGAAAACACAAAGGAATCACAGAATGCCTGAAATTCGTAATTACACTCTTAACTTTGGCCCCCAACATCCTGCCGCTCATGGTGTCCTACGTTTAGTCTTAGAATTAGACGGTGAAGTCATTCAAAGGGCCGATCCACATGTTGGATTATTGCACCGCGCTACAGAGAAACTGGCAGAATCAAAGCCATTTAATCAAAGCATCCCTTACATGGATAGACTGGATTATGTGTCCATGATGTGCAATGAACATGCTTATGTGATGGCGATAGAAAAATTGATCGGCATTGAACCGCCGATTCGCGCCCAATATATTCGCGTCATGTTTGACGAAATTACTCGTATTCTCAATCATTTACTGTGGCTTGGCACTCACGGGCTTGATATTGGCGCAATGACGATATTTTTATATGCGTTTCGGGAGAGAGAAGATTTAATTGATTGCTACGAAGCCGTCACTGGAGCGCGAATGCACGCCGCTTATTATCGTCCAGGCGGTGTCTATCGTGATTTACCGGATCGTATGCCTCATTACGAGAAATCTAAATGGCATAACGAAACAGAGGTTAAACGCTTAAATACGAATCGCCAAGGCTCGTTATTAGATTTTATTGAAGACTTCACGAAGCGTTTTCCTCAATACGTGGATGAATATGAAACGCTATTGACGGAAAATCGTATTTGGAAACAACGCACTGTTGGTATCGGTGTTGTTTCCCCGGAAAGGGCGCAAAATTTGGGATTTTCTGGACCGATGTTACGGGGTTCCGGTATAGAATGGGATTTACGCAAAAAGCAACCTTACGAAGTCTATGATAAATTAGACTTTGACATCCCAATCGGGCTTAATGGCGATACTTATGATCGCTATCTGGTGCGTATGGAAGAAATGCGTCAATCGAATCACATTATTGAACAATGTGTTGATTGGCTCCGCAAAAATCCCGGTCCCGTCATGGTTGCTAATCATAAAATCGCTCCACCTAAACGCGAAACCATGAAAGCTGAAATGGAAGGACTCATTCACCATTTCAAATTGTTTAGTGAAAGTTATTGTGTTCCTGAAGGGGAAGTCTATCAGGCAATCGAACACCCTAAGGGGGAATTTGGTATTTATTTAATCTCTGATGGCGCGAACAAGCCTTATCGTATGAAAATACGTGCACCCGGCTTTGCTCACCTGGCTGCGATGGACGAAATGGCAAAAGGTCACATGATTGCTGATGTGGTTGCCCTTATTGGAACGCAGGATATTGTGTTTGGGGAAATTGATAGGTAGTGTTCATGCGAAAACATCTGTAGTAAAATGTCCAAAGCTAAAGCATTTGAGGCGAAAGTTTTTTAAAGAAAAACTCTATAGAGGTTCAGATAAATCACTTCAAAAAACCTGACAGGTTTCCAAAACCTGTCAGGTTTGGTGTGTGAAATATTTGAAAAACTCTAGTAGAGGTTTCCGTTTTTTAAGCGGAAACTTCGACTTTCAATTTGGTAACGGTTTGCAGATTCCTCAAGTACTCCTCTGATTCAAAATCATGCTTAGAATACCTAAAATTTTATCAATTTCAGGCAAATGGTATTCATTCAGATCAATTTCTACGGTTTTGTCTTTTAATCTTAAAAATTGCCAAATGGTACCTGTGGTTACAACACCATAAATTTCTTGGATTTCGTTTTGTTCTTGTTGATTAAATAATTGCGCTGCTAACATTTCTGCAATACATTGTCCTAACCCATTTTTAATATTGTTATTTTTTGCTTCAACTAACATAATCACGGGAGCATTGACAAAAAGCTGTTCAGGTGAAGAGCTAATAATAAAGTCGCAAAAGCCCATTAAACCCTTTTCAGCATCTACATTAAATTCAACACCAGAAAATAGGCTCATTTGGATAGATAAATTTTTCTTTAATTCAATCAGAATTGGGGTGACAATCATTTCTGAACGGGCTTTTTCTGTGTTATTAGCCACTGCAAGCGGTACGTTGTAGTCCAATGTTTCTTTTAAAGAAGCTGAATAAGGTAAAGGTGCAACATCACCAAGCAAAGCGATTTTTTCAACAATCTTCAGATTAAACGCTTTTATTATTCCAGGTAAGGAAAATTGACTGTAAGACATATTTTTCTCAATATTTAATGATTTGATAACTGATGTGACGCACTATGTTTCCAAGATGTTTAAGAAATCCGATTTTTTCAA
>JAOZSV010000024.1:0-27347 GCA_029939505.1 Thiotrichaceae bacterium
ACTAAATTGACTTTTTTAGAATGACGGCCGTGGCTTTATTCTTATTTCGCGAATATGCTAACTGTCCAACACTTTACCACAGGTTCCCAGCGTTTTTTTTAGAAAGAAGTTGTACTTCTGACTCAATAATCATCCCATCCTTTTCCTTCAATCACACCCACTAAAGATTGCAAATCAAAATCTCTATCCCGCTCATCCAAACAAATCCCGGCACTGATCACCGTCAAATCTCTTTTCGCAATCGCTGAAGTGTGATCTTCTTGAGTATTTGTCGTCCACTCTACCAGCCAATAATCGCCCCGATCTTGAAAAGCCCGTAATTCACCGCCGCCCATTGTTAAGGCACTACGGAGTCGCCGTTCCGCATACCGATTTTCGTGTCGTTCCTGAGTATCGCTCCGCTGTTTTTGAAAGTATGGCTCAAAGCCAGCCGCTTGTTGGCTTGCTAATTGGTAGGCTGCGCGTAATTCAGGGGTTAGTTTGGAGATTTTTAAATCACCAGCTATTATCACAGCTTGCAACGCCTTTTTTAACTTTTGTACTAATATAAGATCAGCACGGCGATCCAAACTATCAAACCACCACGTTTTGCCATCAGTTCGCGCTATCACCGTTTCAAAAATATCGCCCTCACTGACTAAATGAATAGGCACGACAGAATGAATTTTAAATCGTTGCATAGCATCTGCAGTATTAACGGGAAAGCCAAACCATGTTTGCGCTTTAAGCTTTTCCACCAAATACAACCGCAACGTAGGCAACCGTTGCAAATACTCAGTAATTTGCGACAAACTGGCTTGCTCAACTAACCGGGCGTGTTTTTCATCTATGGACTGAAAAATGCCCCAACCGGTAAAATTATTAGGACGGGGAATAAACGTATACACCAAACCCGCAATTTTTACCCGCACCCGTCCCCCTTGCACACAGGGCGCAAGCAGACGTGTACTTGGCAAATTAGCCTCAACAACAGCCAATTTGTCTAACAATTTATCAATGTTATAAGTCATACGAAAAGTGCTATAGTTTTTCAGAAAAAATAACGAAACGGATGCTATCCCTTCTTAGGGATAGTATCCGTTAATTTTGACTTGTGAAATTAATTATATGAACATCTATAGCTGTCTAAAGTTTTGGGGGCTTTTCAAATTATCACGCTTGCTTATCGAGAAAAGAACTTTAAATGCAGAGAATTTTTTATGAAAAAACTCTGTGTAACTCGGTGTCCTCTGTATGTATAAAGATCGCCCTGACGGCAAAAGCCATGAAGGGCGACAAAGCTAAATGTATTGAAGCGGGTGCGAATGATTAATTGTCTAAACTCGTGGATACGGAGAAATGGAGAAATGGATTTCGCAGATGCGAGTGTGGTTGTATCGGTGAAAGGGGAAAGGAAGGGCGCATTCTCAAAAACAGGTCATTTATCAATCATATCTTAGTACAACGGATACGCGAAATAAACGGATAAGGCTATCTTCTAATGGCGCGCACGGCTTTTGTGTGCCTAACTAATTGTTTTTATTGGGCTAAAATTTATTTACGGACAAGTCTATTAAGTTCCAAGGGCGTTGCCCATGGCTTTAATAATACGCACCTTCGGTGCTGGTTTTAAAGCACCGAAGGTGCAAAATTAATATAGCCAGTGTAACTACCTGGCTCACTTACACAACCAAAATTTCTATCGTGCGTGCCATTAGCCTATCCTCCATTTATTATCGTCATACAACTTCGCACTGATAGATAAATAGCTACAACTTTTCTAAGTTCAATATCGATATTCGGTAGCTGAGCCTGTCGAAGCTCGATGAATCAAAAAACCTCAGGGTGAACTTGGTTTTTATCCATCGATTATTTATCCGTTTATTTCGCGTATCCGTTGTACTTAACTGTCTGTCCGTGAAAATGGGAATGCACCGAAAGGAGGTTTGTAACCGGCGAGCTAACGTTTTGATTGCAATAACTATACTTACCGCCGTCATAAATTGATACTTTTTTGATTTTTCTAAAGAATTGAAGTAAAAACTTAAACTTAAATTTAACTCGGTGTAACTCTGGGGAACGAAGTGCCCTCTGTGTGTATACCAAGATGATTAATAAAACTTGTCCCTACAGTGTTTTTGTCGTTTTCCAGAAAATAGGAGTCGGCCAAATTTAGGAGCCCAAAATCTGGCCGACTCTAACATACTATAGGTATAAAATAGGTTCGAAACTGAGAGACTCGCTTAGCGTTGCCACTCAAGGAGAGGAAGCTAACCACTGGGCAATGGCTTTCATATCTTCGTCATTCACCATGCCCATAATCCCTTTCATGCCTGCTGTCTGAACATTCTCACGCGCACCGCTCTTGATGTCGGTCATCTGAGCAACGGCATACGCCGGGTTCTGCCCCGAAAGCTTGGGATAACTTGGCGTAATAGGTGTTTGGGCATCTTGGCCGTGACAGGTATTACATATTTTACTCTTGTAGAGTTCTGCCCCTTTGGCCACCAACGTAGCATCACTCGCCATACCGCCTTCGCTAGGCAAAGAAGCCAACCAGTCAGCAATGCTTGACATTTCATCGTCACTAACCGTGTGCATGATGCCTTTCATAACCACACTCAGCCCATTGTGACGCGCACCGCTTTTGATGTCAGTCATTTGAGCGAGGGCATACGCGTGGTTTTGTCCTGCCAGCTTGGGATAGTTTGGCAAAATAGGTGCTTTGCCATCCTTACCGTGACAAGTAATACAACCTTTGTTCGTGTAAAGCTTTGCCCCTTCAGCAACCTCGGCCATTTCTTCGCTTTGAGTCTCGCTTACCACAGGTTCGGGTTTCAAGTCTGGATCGGTGGTGGTTACCGCCTCTTCCTCAACGCTCGAAGGCTCGGTGGTGGTTACCGCTTCTTCCTCAACACTCGAAGGCTCGGTGGTGACAGTTACATCCACCTCTTTGGCAGGCTCACTCAAAGAAGCTAACCACTGGGCAATGGCTTCAATTTCTTCCTCATTCACCATGGTCATAATCCCTTTCATGGCTCCCGTCATACCATTATCACGCGCACCGCTCTTGATGTCGGTCATCTGAGCAACAGCATACGCTTGGTTTTGCCCCGCTATCTTGGGATAGTTTGGCAGAGGAGTTTTGGCATCTTGGCCGTGACAGGTATTACACATTTTACTCTGATAGAGCTTTGCGCCTTCACTATCCATTGAAGCTTCACTCTTTATACCCATATCCAAAGATGCCAACCAGTCAGAAATGGTTGACATCTCTTCATCACTAACCGTGTGCATGATGCCTTTCATAACCACACTCTGCCCATTGTGACGCGCCCCGCTTTTGATGTCGGACATCTGAGCGACGGTGTAGTCAAGGTTTTGTCCAGCCAATTTGGGATAGTTTTGCATAACTGGCACTTTGCCATCCTTGCCGTGGCAAGCAATGCAGCCTTTGTTCGTGTAAAGCTTTGCCCCTTCAGCAACCATTTCATCATCAGGCGTGTCGCTCACAACGCCATCAATCACCTGTTTAGCGCCTTGCTCAGCAAGGGCCTTCTTGGCTGGTTTTCCAATAGAAGCCGCTTTATCCAGAGCATTTTGCGATGTCAATGCTGCCGAAATCGCCTTTTGCCATTCGCCTTTTTCAGCCGCTGCTTTTGCTTGGTTCTCGGCCTTTTTGGCAACATTAAACTCGTTAATAGCCTTTTCTACCAAAGAAGCAATTTCAGGAAAGTCATAATAATTATGGCTTAAAACAAATCCCATCTTTTTGTGAAGGGTTGTCAGTTGGGCCAGATTTGCCGTCTCCAGTTTCTGGTAGTCGGCCGGCTTGTCTGGAATATTGTCCACCGCCCAAGTATTGGCTGTAAAGGCCAATCCCGCGGACAGAATAATCATTTTACGCCAATTCAATAGCTTCATTAGTTCTCCAAATTGTGGTTAATAAAATATAAGTGTGAGCATCGATCAAAACTCATTTTAAATGGTTCATGGTAAATGGTTCATGGAAAATGGGGAATGCTAATCGATAACTTATTGTTTTTCAATACAATAATATTTTTAGATTCCAATTCCCAATTCCCAATCTTTGCCCCAATTGTTCAGTTAGAAACCTTCAAGGTTTCGGAAACCTTGAAGGTTTTGCCCTACTTTTGCGTAGTTCCCAATTCCCAATTCTCAAAGTTCATTTTTGGATAGCCCCATACATAGCAGTGATTTTACCGATGCTATCATGTATCAAGGATAGTATCTGTTTGAACACCATCACTACTTATACAGGACTACCAATTTTTGGCGTTTTGCAAGTTTCTCGTGTGAAAAAAAGTCATACTCTGTCATACCGTCATCATTTTGTCAACGATTTTCCAATCAATTTAACAATCAAAACTTCAAAGTCTAATGTCACTTATTAATTTAACCGACATAAAGTCGCAAATTAAATAAATGAATTTTGCTAATATGAGAAAACCATAAGTTATAAAATTTATGGTATTTGCACACCATAGATTTTCCAACAAACACTTACTTTGAGCTTCTTGCAAAACCCCAGGTTGACACCTGGGGCTATTCACATTTTCAGGCAAAAATTTTTGCGCGCAAAAATTTTTGCCTGAAAACCCCTTTGGGGTTGAGAAGCATTAAATAAAAATAACATCCAATTTATTACTCTTCAAGCATGACTGACATTATAACGTGAGTTCGACTTTAATTTTCAATAACTTACAAAATTGATGAGATAAATCATCTATTTATATATCTTCAATTGATTTATAAATACTTTTAACATATAAAACCATAAAAATATCATGAAAATAATGTTCTTTCAACATAATATTTATCAGAATGCAAAGGCAATATCATTCAGTGTTTTTTTAACTCATTGATAACATAGAGTCTCTTTACAACATATTGATATATTGAGTTATTTTTGTAACAAATTGATATTTAAAGCCAAACTCACGTTTATGGAATTTATTTTTACTTGCTGACTTATCGTTTTTCAGATAAGATAATTTCAATTAGAAACCTTCAAGGTTTTGGAAACCTTCAAGGTTTTGCCCTAAGGTAAAATCTAGGGAATGCTTTGCCTCTGCATCTAATAACGCCATCGCCCTTTCAAGCTGGTACGCTTGATCTCGAAGTGCAATAATTTCCCTGATTTCTTGGCTATAACATATTGATAAAAAATATTTCGTGAGCTTTGCTCTTCATTAATCCCGTTATAAATGGGCATTTCTGGATGGACAGTTAATAGGATTTCTTTAACACTTTATGGGTTCTGGCGTTGGTTTTTTTTGATTATCCCGACGCTTAAGGACAAACACCTCTTTGAAATGTTGAAAAGGACGGAAACACTTCACCCTGACTTGCGTAAGCACAGGCCTTACCGCACATCAAACTAAAAGAAGCAAGCGTTTCAGGATTATTTCTAAAATCAGGGGCCAGTTTTTCTGCGAGTCCCAGCGTCAAATCAGCGCAGATTTCAACTGTCTGCCCTTTTCCTTGTTTGTAACATCCTTCCAAAATGTTATATAAAGTGCCGCACATCCCCTCGTCCTCTTTCCGTTCTTGCGTCATTTCTAGTTGTCTGTTTTCATATTTTTGCTTCTGTTGTTTTAACGCCAGTTTCTCCTTTTCAAACTCCAGTTTCTCCTTTTCAAACTCCAGTTTCTCCTTTTCAAACTCGATTTCCTGTGTCGTTCCACAACTCACACAAGAAAGGCTAACTAACAAAGTTAATGGCTTCCATATATTTTTCACCATAGTTCATCCTTTCGCTTGATTTTATAAAAACGGGCATTTCGTACTACATTCTCAATTCATTTCATCACGATGGCAGGCCTATCAAATCTTTGGACATACCAATGTTTAAGGTAGCCCTGTACATTTATTTATTTTACGGATGCTATCCCATAGGTGTTCGGAATTATTGTAAATGACTGATTTTTAATTAAAATAAAAGGTTTAGGATGGATTTTTTTTGACAACCTTAACTTTAACGGCAATGATCATTCACGAAATCTAATTATCCGTTCATCATTCACCATTCATCATTCACCATTCATCATTCATCATTCACCATTCATCATTCATCATTCATCATTATTGGTCAATTGAAAATGTGGGCTTTTATCTATAAATTTTCATCTCCTAAATATTTTTATACGCTTTCAGGGCGTTTAATTCCTTGGTTTGGTTGGTTTTGTCTCGCATTTATGCTGGCAGGACTTTATTATGGCTTATTTATCGCACCGGAAGATTATCAACAGGGCGAAAGCTATCGAATTATGTTTGTGCATGTTCCAGCAGCGTGGATGTCTATGTTTATTTATATGGTGATGGCTGTTGCTGGGGGCATTGGTTTGGTTTGGCGAATCAAGTTGGCTGATGCAATCGCGGCCAGTTCTGCTCCAATTGGTGCGTCGTTTACCTTTTTAGCCTTAGCAACTGGGGCTTTATGGGGAAAACCGATGTGGGGTGCTTGGTGGGTATGGGATGCCCGTTTGACTTCTGAGTTAATTTTGCTGTTTTTATATTTGGGTGTGATTGCCCTTAACTCTGCTATTGACGATAAACGCACTGCTTCGCGAGCGAGTGCGGTGTTAGCATTAGTAGGCGTGGTGAATATTCCTATTATTCATTATTCGGTGATTTGGTGGAATACTTTACATCAAGGACCAACTGTGACTAAATTTGATGCGCCAACCAGTTCGATTCATATTTCGATGTTGATTCCTTTATTGCTCATGGCAATCGCTTTTAAATTGTATTATGTCATGGTGGTACTCAAGCGAGCGCGTTGTGAGGTGCTTGATAGGGAACGGAATACCAGTTGGGTGCAAGATTTAGTGAGGAAATCTGAAATGAATTGATTGATGGTTGGTATTTATCGTATTTCAGAAAAATGTCACTCATCGAGTGTCAGTCACGTTCTAAAGACCTCAGAGGTTTCCAAAACCTCTGAGGTCTAGGCCAAAACATTAAACGTGATAGGATGATTAAAATTTTTTGAATCAACATATACTCTGTGCGGATTTTCGTAGGGCATTCCGTTTTTATTCAAAAAACTTTAGTCGAATGCCTCTACATTTCCAAAAACTTGACCACGCGGAGTATTAAAATTTTGACGGAATAATTTTTTGATGATTTTCACTCACTTTAGTCAGGTGTAATAATTTATAACTATATGATTTTATAAATATTTTTTAAAATTTATCAATGCGTAAGGGCTATTTAATGGCAGAACTAAAAGCGTTAATTTTTGATGTTGATGGTACGTTGGCTGAAACGGAGCGAGATGCTCATCGTGTCGCGTTTAATGACACTTTTGCTGAATATAATTTGGATTGGCACTGGTCAGTGGAATTGTATGGTGAGTTGCTATCTGTCACAGGTGGCAAGGAGCGTATGAAATTTTATGTGGAGAATTATCGCACTGATGATCTCCATCGCTCTAATTTAGATGGCTTTATTGCCGAGTTACACAAAAGGAAGACTGCTCTTTATAATGAATTATTAGCACGTCGTCCTATTCCTCTTCGTTTGGGGATTGTTCGTTTGTTGAAAGAAGCCCGTAATGAGGGTTTGCGGTTGGCGATTGCAACGACGACGAGTGATAAAAATGTGATCACTTTGCTTGAACATAGTTTGAGTTCAGATTCTGTCGGATGGTTTGAGGTTATTGCAGCAGGTGATATTGTGTCGGCGAAGAAACCGGCACCTGACATTTATCATCATGCTTTGAAAGAATTAGGGTTGAAAGCCGAAAATTGTATTGCTTTTGAGGATTCAAAGAATGGTTTTCGCGCCGCAAGAGATGCTGATTTACGCAGTGTTATTACTCCCAGTGATTTTACTCGTAATGATGATTTTACTGGTGCAACGTTGATACTTGATCATTTGGGTGAACCTGATGAACCTTTTACGGTGTTGGCGGGAAATGTGGGTGATGCGCGTTATGTGGATGTTGCTTTGTTACGCCGTTTATAAAGAATCAAGGTAACTACTCAGTCTAAGGGGTTGATCACGCAAAGGCGCAAAGGGACTTAATTTGATGATCCTCTTTTCTTCAAGAGGATATTCCTTTGCGTGACATTTTTTCTTTCTGAAAATTGATAAGGCTGAGTAGTGACGGAAAATGTTGGGTTACGTTATCGCGCTTCGCTTGATAAGCTAACCCAACCTACTCTACTGAAGAAAACACGGCGATTTGTCGCAATCCAGGAAAGGGTGCAATAAAGAGTGCGGCATAACCGATCAGGCTGGTAATTAAACCCAGTGTAATACCCGGGAATATTCGCTGCAAACCTTTTCTCGCATTCCAATTAT
Source organism: Thiotrichaceae bacterium (assembly GCA_029939505.1). Taxonomy (GTDB): domain Bacteria; phylum Pseudomonadota; class Gammaproteobacteria; order Beggiatoales; family Beggiatoaceae; genus QNES01. Next base: position 8,311 of record JAOZSV010000024.1, read on the forward strand.
GATCACCCTCATACTGGGGTGGTGAAAAAGAAACAGTATGTTAGCCAAAAAACTGATCCCGTTTTTATTCCTTATTTTTAATAACTTTAAAAACAACATGTTATAAAGCAGGAATAAAAACGGGATCAGCCAGGTAGGTCGGGTTAGATTTTTTTGCGGCGCAAAGTAACCCGACATTTACCTAACCCAACCTACAGGAGAATGTTGGGTTACTAACCTAACCTACCGCTTTTAAGTAGGGTGGTTTCGAGGTTTTAGTTTTTTTGAAAAAAAAACTAAAACCTCGAAAATGTCTTTTTCGTGCAACGGCTTCCTCATTATTATTTAATGAGTTTGCTTGAGCAGATTTTAGCGAAACCAACCCAAAATGGTGGGTTTCCACTTCGTTCCTACCCACCCTACATTCTACTCTATGCACACCTCATCCGCCTTAGAATAAATTCTAAGGCTAATAGCTAAAGTCGGCTAAAGCCGACTATCATGGTTCTCATCTTTTTAGTTTGAGTCGGTTTTAACCGACTTGAGCTGTTAGCCTTAGAATTTATTCTAAGGCGGTTTGTGGCACTTAAAAAGAGGTGTGCATAGAGTACGCTTCTTGCTCTACCCACACTTCACTTGCTAATAACTATTTTTGAGCAGCCGAGGTTTCCAAAAGCGGTTTTTCTTTCGCTTTGAAAAATTGTTGGCGTTCAACACAAAAGTGTTATACGACACTGGCTAACGTACATAGTAAGCTGCACAATGGCAGACGGATTTAAAAATTACCGGTTGTTATCAGTGAAATCACTGGGGTGCAACGTTTTCAGTTAAGCGTCTCTTAAAAAACAAGTGTTCAAAATCGGTTTTAAGGCATTAAAATGCGAATAACCGTTTAAAAATTTGACCGGGTTTGAAAGAAAAGGTATAATTAATTTTTTAATAAACCGGTGTTTATAAATGAATAAAGGTATTTTTGGTTTTTGGAACCCAACTGAGAACACTTTGGAACGTTTTGAAGTGTTTTCGAGGTTTCCGTTTTTTGAAAAAAAACGGAAACCTCGAAATGATGTCTTAGCAACCGATCACGCCCGGCTCGAATTAGGGATATGTACCCTACAGAACGAGCAGATTCAATTTCAGTATGCTCATGATGTGTCTTCGTTATTAAGCGACTGGCAGAAACAGCACCTCAATTTGGGTATTGCTTTTTTTCGCCCAACTCCCCTTTTTTCACCCCCAGATTGTGTGATGCCCTTCTTTTCAATCGGGGCGATTGCAGTAGCCTATTTTGGTATTATCGATAATATCTTTGAAATACGGGAGAAATTAATTTCTGATGGTTATCAGTTTTATTCAAAAAATGTGGCGGAAACGCTCTCGCTGCTGTTTAACCATTATTTAGAAATCGCTTCTCTTTCACCAATTGATACGATGAAAATGATGATGAAACAATTGAAGGGGAAATTTGTCCTCATGGTCTTAGTTGAGGAAGGAAAATGGTTGATGGTGGGATGTTGTGATTATCCACTGATTGTGGGCAAGAATAAGTCTCAATCGACGGTCTATTTCGGTACTGATGCCAAGACTTTGGCTCAATTTTCTTCGTCAACGCGTTTAATCTTCGGAACTCCAAAACCGGAGATGTTCTGTGCCACATTGCTTCAATCAGAAATTCTAACGCCAGATTCTTTTTAGTCAGTAAGAGTAGGGTGGGTAAGAGCGAAGCGAAAACCCACCATTTATCAATTAATACTATAGCATTTCCCGATTGAATAAACGACAGATATAGACTTATTTATCAATTACTGATGTTACGCAAGGTGCTTCTCAATTCTCAATTCCACCGATTTCATCGGTGGCTATTCATGTTTAACCCCTTCGGGGTTGAAACTAACCCCAACGGCGGGGTGAAATGTGAATAGCTGGGTTGAAATTAACCCCAACGGGGTGAAATGTGAATAGCCACCGATGAAATCGGTGGAACTATTTTTGTACTTCACCTAATCGGGAAACGCTATAAATGTGATGAAAACTGACGAATGTGGTGGGCGAAAAAAAAGGTGGGTTTCGCTCTCGCGAAACCCACCCTACAATTTATTTAACCCATGCTACGCTGACTGGCTACTTTTTGAGCCGAAAGTTGTCAATTAACACAGCAGAATCGTAGATGTCATCCCCAGCATCACTGATTTCAATCTCATAACTACCCATACCGCTCGTGATGGATATCGTTGTTCCAATGGATTTCCACTTCGTATGACCGACCGTATTATCCCCTCCCGGAAAATCAATGCCTCCTATAGGGAAAAAGGCAGATGTATTGACACTTTCAAGCTGTGTGGTTGTCTTAGTACCATCGGGCGCAATGAGTGTTACTTCCAATGAATCATCGTAAATTGAACCGACAAATTCTGGATATTCTTCGGTGACAAAGTTGTACGTCATGCTGATGGGAAGACTGGTGACACCCGGCTGAATGGTCAAAGTCTTTTTCAACGAAGCGGCTACTTCATCGCCCAACCTACATAAAGGATTTCACCTTCAATATCATTTTCAAAGCGGTTTTTCTGACCTATTTTTGTTATCCTCCTTTGTTTTCGTTTATCACCAAAAAACACTTATATCACTGTTTCCTCCTTCCCAATATATAGAACTGCTATATTGGATTCATCAAGCCAAAATCACAGAACACAGATGTGATTTTATTGCTTTACTAGCAGCCTGTTGGATTAATCCACTAACTCATTGATTATGATAATTTATAATTAAATCATTATAAAACAATAACTTAACTTTATTTTTCGACAGGCTGCTAGCAGTGAACTTTTTCTTAATATTTTAGCTTAGGGATTTGCCAAGATTATCTAACTGATGTTACGCACCTGATACAAACTATTAATGACTTACATGATTTTTTTGCTTTGTAACTGGTTGATTTATCGTGAGTCTGCGTAACATCAGTTATCTAATAGAGTTGTTGCGAAATAATTTAAATATTTGAAATTCCAAGATCGCACTCTCTTAATTTTGCAATAACTCTTCAGTCCACGCTCACATGAAAAGAAGGTTCCGCGTAATCCACCTCTGGATATGCCTTGAAAGCGGTAACCATTGCCCAAACAAATTTGGCAGTCCCATCTCCTGATATACGCAACTGAAAGGTTCTTGTACCTGAAATTTTTCCCACAATCGTAGCACTTTCGGCGGCGACAATTTTTTCAATCCGTTTTGGGGAAGTTCCTTCCACAAAAGCGACGATAACCTCATCTGAGTACAGAAATTCGCCATTGTTTGAATCCTGTACTAAACTGTTTGAATTGGATGGCGCTATCCCTATTGGGAACCGATTTTCCACTTCTATGGCATTCACCTCTGAAGTCACAATATCTTCATTATAAATGGCTGTTGTTCGATAAAATTTCTTGCCTTCAACACTTCCAGTAATAGTAAACGTTCCTGAATAGATGAAATCACCTGCTACAAGATCACCTGCTGTGCCATTGTCATTAAGCTCTCCCAAAGTCACTATTGGAAGGCCATTTTCATCCACTTCTTCCAGCGTTAAGGTAGTAGGCGGATTATCCGTGCCACTGACTAAGCTGGTAAAGATAATGTCAGTGGACACATCAAGATTGATACTCTCTGGTTCTGCATCTAGAGACACGATGGATAATTCGTCTCCCTCGCCAGGCTCCACCACTGTTACTGTGAGTTCCTTGCTATCCAATTCACCCGTTTCCACAATGGCAACAGTACTGGTGATTGTGTAAATGCCGGGTTTCAAACCCGATATAGATTCATTAACAACAAAACTTGTGGAAAGGGAACTTGTCCATCCTCTGGTTGGATAGTCACTAAAAATAGAAAGTCCATTTTGAACAGAGGCGATAGTTTGACTAAAAGTGACACGAGAATTCGCTTTATCGTTTTTCGACAACTTGACAACAAAAGCGACGTTGCTCTTAGTGCCCACTTCAAGCGTCATCGTACTCAGTCCTTGATCTAATGAAATAGTTTGTTTTGGAGCGGTTTCAATTTTTGGAGCGACTTCAATCTGAGCAGGACAAGCCTCATCATATTTCCCAAGAACAACTTTCCCAAGAGCGACACCTCTTTCTGCCATTATCTTGCAAGTTTTCCAATTAATGGCATCAAATGCCAGCACCGTTTTTTGACCGTAGAGTTCTATCAGCAACATGTCCTCAGAAAGTATTTCCAAAGATTGTGTATATCCAGATAAATCGCATACCTGCTTCACATTTTGCCCATCATACGTCCAAAGACTCGCACCTAGAGCAGCGTAAAGCTGTGTGCCATCATGATTCCATCTGATGTCTGCCACTTGAACAGAGGTAGGAATTATTAAGTCACTTTTATCTGTTTGTACATTGATTTTAATTAAGCCATCGCCTTTGGCCCAACCCCACAGCGTTCCATCTGGATGAAAGGACAAGCTTTCTATTTCAGCAAAGCCCGTGCTAAATCTCTTTGTCAGTTCACCCGTTTGTATATTGACAGTATAAAGATAGCCAATACGGCTAGTGTCATCATTCAACACGGCATAAAGTCTACCCGTATTGGAATGGTTATCCAATGCTTTAATATTGGAAATGGGATAAACTTCACTAAGCGATTTCACTTGGAGATTATCAGCCCAAGTATTTCCAGTCGTGAAGCAAAATAGAACGCCAGCTAAACACTGTTTAGTACTGTTTTTCATTGACATGACCTCCACACATTTTATTTATACTCAATGAGATTCCGAGTGGATTGAAAATAAAAGGGGCCAGGCTCTATTTTTTGGCAAGAAGTGGTGATAAGTCATTTTGACACCACGTCCTGTAAAAAACTATCCCCAATGAGACATTTTTCGCAGTCTTGTATAAATCAATCACTTGAAAAATCAAGAACACAGATGACAACAAAATACTATATAATCTCAAAATACTAAAAATAGCAGACATTATCACTCAGTCCACTTTCTTAATGTCTCGCATTCTACAGGATAATCTTAAACGGATCAATAGACCCAGAGTTATTAATGGCCTAATTCAGAGTATCTATTTATGAATTTACCTAAAAAAAACTGAAATTTATTCGTTCATTAAAAATTGGACGCAAGAAGAGGTGGCGGAGAAATTGGGCATTTCCATCCATGCCTACGCAAAAATAGCCAGGTAGGTCGGGTTAGATTTTTTTGCGCGGCAAAGTAACCCGACATTTCCCTAACCCAACCTCTCATCATTAGACTTGTCCCTTAATAAGCGTAAACCCTTGAAAATACTAAATATCAAAACGATATAAATCAATAACTTAGCTTATTAAGGGACAAGTCTATTATACATAAGTCAAAAATCGTCAAAAGTAGGGTGGGTAGAGTGAAACCCACCATTTTTGGCGGTTCGGTGGGTTTCGCTATTGCTCTACCCACCCTACGAAAAAACCATTTAAATCAAATGCTTAAATACTTGTGTATAACGATGAGAACCCAACCTACAGGAGAATGTTGGGTTACGCTATCGCTAACCCAACCTACAGCCAGGTAGATCGGGTTAGATTTTTTTGCGCGGCAAAGTAACCCGACATTTCCTTAACCCAACCTATAGGAGAATGTTGGGTTACGCTATCGCTAACCCAACCTACAGTAACTAAATTCTAAATTCTACAGATTTCATCGGTGAAATTTCAATACGGCTTTTGGAGTTCAACGCTTTAGCTTTGGATTTCTCAATCGTAAACTATTCATAACCACAGAGACACTACTAAAAGCCATTGCACCTGCGGCGAGGGCGGGATGTAAAAAGCGTAACATCATCGGTAAACTCTCGAAGGGGTATAATGCGCCCATTGCGATAGGCACTAATAAGATATTGTAACCAAAAGCCCAAAGGAGATTTTGTTTAATGATTCGCATGGTGGCTGTGCTGAGGGCAATGGCTTGAGGAACGGCGCGTAAATCTCCTCGCATGAGAGTAAGATCGGCGGTTTCCATGGCGACATCTGTGCCTGTGCCAATGGCAATACCAACATCCGCTTGTGCTAACGCTGGGGCATCGTTGATACCATCTCCAACCATTGCGACTAAGCCTGTTTTTTGTAACTTTTTGATTTCATTCGCTTTTTCATTTGGAAGCACTCCTGCGAGTGCGCGATCAATGCCCACTTCTTTAGCGATAGCTTCCGCTGTTGCTTGATTATCGCCTGTCAACAGGATAACTTGTAAACCGAGACGGTGCATTTCTGCCACAGCCTCTTTTGAGCCTTCTTTTATGGTGTCGGCAACGGCTATCAAGCCGACGGGTTTATTATCAATGGCAACCCTGATGACTGTTTTGGCTTCAGCTTGTAAGCGGTTTATTTCAGATTGGAGAAAGGCGGTTTTTTCAAATAGTTGATTACCCAATGCCATTTGCCGATTTTCCACCGTCGCTAAAATCCCTTTTCCACTTATCGCCTCAAACTTTTGTGGTTCTACCAGAGATAAATGGCGTTCAAGGGCAGTTTGGACAATCGCTTCTCCCAGAGGATGTTCACTTCCACGCTCCGCTGATGCCGCGAGGCGCAAAATCTCATTTTCATCAAATTCGGTTTCCCCTAGAATAATATCTGTGACGCGAGGCTGCCCTGTGGTAATCGTGCCGGTTTTGTCTAAGACAATGGTATTAAGTTGATGCGCTTGTTCAAGAGCTTCACTGTTTTTGAATAAAATGCCCTGCGTTGCGCCTTTACCCGTACCTACCATAATCGCAGTGGGCGTTGCTAACCCTAACGCGCATGGACAGGCAATGACTAAAACGGCAACCATTCTAATCATCGCAGTCGTAAAATCGGTGCCGACACCCAACCACCATATTAATAATGTTATAATAGCAATCACAATAATGGCGGGAACAAAAACACTGGAAACGCGATCAGCTAAATGTTGAATAGGTGCTTTACTGCCCTGCGCTTCTTGAACAAGCCGAATAATCTGTGCCAATGCGGTTTCTGCACCGACTTTCGTTGCTTTAATCTTGAGCAAACCTTGTTTATTCAATGTTGCCCCAATCACTGAATCGCCTTTTTGTTTATGAACGGGCAAACTTTCGCCTGTGAGCATACTTTCATCGACAGCCGATTCGCCTTCGATGACTTTTCCATCAACGGGCATCTTTTCACCAGGGCGAATAATAATGACATCGCCGACAAGAACCGATTTTATCGGAATATCGCTTTCAATTCCATCGCGTATAACTTTAGCCGTTTTGGGTTGAAGCCCCATTAATTTTTTGATCGCGGCACTGGTTTGACTTTTTGCCCTGGCTTCTAGCAGTTTGCCCAATTTAATCAGGGTAATAATCATCGCAGCGGTTTCAAAATAAACATGTTCGCCAAATACAGGATTAAGCAAAACGGCTAAACTGTAGAAAAATGCGACAGATGATCCCATTGCAACAAGCACATCCATATTAGCGGAACCATTTTTAAGCGATTTCCACGCGCCGACATAGTAATCCCATCCAACATAAAATTGCACGGGCAATGCCATCATCAACATTAACCAATTCACATAAGTCGCGGATGCCCACGCGCCAACTAAACCAAAATCCCGACTCATACTTAATATAAAGAGAGGCAAAGTGAAAACAACGCCGATCCAGAATTTGCGGGTTTGTTCTTTCACTTCAGCAGCGCGGGCGGCGGCTTCAACATCTTCTAGCGCATCCATGCTGGGTTGTACAACACCATAGCCCGCCTTTTTGATAGCAGCAACAATTTCGGTGGGGGTGATTTGATGGGGGAGATATTCAATTGAGCCCTTTTCTGTGGCAAAGTTGACAGTCGCTGCAATAATACCAGGCGTTTTTTTGAGCAATGTGCGTTCAACAGCGCGAACACAGTTAGCACAGCTCATTCCAGTAATGGCTAATTCAACTTTCGCAGTTGGCACCTTATAACCAACCGATTCAATTTTATTGATAATGTCCTTCTCTTTCAATAAGTTAGCATCAAAAACAGCGGTTGCATTTTCAGCGGCGTAATTGACATTCACTTGAATTATTCCTTCAAGTTTTTTAAGATTACGTTCAATGGTATTTGAACAATTGGTGCAAGTCATGCCCGTGATGGGTAGAGTGATTTGTTTTTTTGACATGAGATAATGGTGAATGGTGAATGGTGAATATTTTTAATAAAGCTTTCGAGAAATCCGATTTTTGAAAAAAATCGGATTTCTAAGCGGCGAAACGAGGTTTAAGAAATCCGATTTTTGAAAAAAATCGGATTTCTAAGCTCGAATAGAATCGCTTTGCGTAACATCAGTTAATAAGGTGGGCAAGAAAAAGGACTTTGCCCACCCTACATGACTGCGTGTCTGCCCTCATTATAAGTTACCACATAAAAAAGGAGAAAATGATGCAAAAAAGATTTAATGACACCGGCGTTTGTATTCCTAATCGACATTACATGGTTGATCTCTCTGTCAAATTGAATCAAATTATTCAACTGGTGGAGCAAGGTGAATATTTTACCATCAATCGACCCCGTCAATTTGGCAAAACGACCACTTTGTTTATGCTTGATAAAGCACTGAATCGGCGCGAGGATTACGTCGCATTAAAAATTAGCTTTGAGGGGATTGATAGCAAGACGCATCAACATGTCGATCAATTTGTACGGCTGTTTTTGGAAATGTTTATCCGAGAGTTTGAGTTTTTAAACCAATCGGAATTGGCTCAATTTACCACCCAATATTTAGAAAAGACTAATACGCTGCCTCTGTTATCACAATTTATCACTAAACTCAAGCAGGATAAGTTACCTCAAACCTCGTTGGTACTATTGATTGATGAGGTGGATAAAAGTAGCAACAACCAACTGTTTTTAGACTTTCTAAGTCTGCTACGGAATAAATATCTGAACCAAAACGAAGGACGTGATCACACTTTCCACTCAGTCATTTTAGCCGGTGTGCATGATATAAAAACGCTCAAGGCAAAAATCCACCAAGAAGCCCAATCTCAAGGGGAAAATGTGGGATACAACAGCCCGTGGAATATCGCCATTGACTTTAAGGTGGATTTGAGTTTTTCCGCACCTGAGATTGAAACGATGTTACAGGATTACAGCGAAGAGAAACAAATATCGCTTGACATTCCTGCCATTGCTAAACGTTTGTACTACTATACTTCCGGCTATCCCTATTTGGTCAGTAAGCTGTGTAAGTTTATAGATGAAGATATTCTCCCTAATCTGGCAAGGAAAAATGGAACAGTTGAGGAAGTCGATGCGGCTTTCAAAATGATTGTGGCTGAGGGGTACACGACTACCTTGTTTGATAGTTTAATCAAAAATTTGGAGAATAACCCAGAACTGTATAATAATGTCTTTAATTTGGTGATTAATGGTCATCATATCCCGTTCAATATTACAGTCCCCGTGATCAATTTGGGACATCTATACGGTATTTTCAAAGAGTCCGTTCAAGGATGTCGGATACATAATCGCATCTATGAGCAACGAATTTACAGTTATATGGTCACCAAATTACTCACTCAAAGCTCAGAACCGTTGCTCTCCTCACAACCCGCCGGCTATTATAACGACGAGGGTTTAGATATAGTAGTCATACTACGTCGTTTTCAAGTCTTTATGAAGGAACATTATAGTGATCGAGAAACAAAATTTTTGGAACGAGAAGGACGGCTATTGTTTTTAGCCTTTCTCAAACCCATCTTAAACGGTAGAGGTTTTGAGTTCAAAGAACCGGTTGTTGCCGATGAACGACGCATGGATATCGTTATTACCTATCAAGATAAACGATATGTCATTGAACTGAAACGGTGGTATGGGGAGAAATATCATCAGCGCGGTTTGAAACAGTTAAGTGATTATCTGGACATTTATTCGCTTAAACAGGGCTATTTACTGATTTATGATTTCAATAAGGGCAAAAGTTATAAAGAGGAACAGATTTTGTTTCAAGATAAAGAGATTTTTGCCCTGTGGGTATGAGAATGGTGAATGGTTTCGATTCGAGGTTCAAGTTGGTAAAAAAACTTGAACCTCGAATCGTTATACATAAGTCAAAAAGTAGGGTGGGCAAGGTGTTTTGGTTGCCCACCTTCCTTAGCTTTAGAAGGTGGGCAAAAAAAAACTTGCCCACCCTACAGACTTAATTCGCACCATTCATCATTCACCATTCACCATTAAACTATTAGGTTAAACAATGGATACAATCTTAGTTTTTTCACCACACCCAGACGATGAAGTTTTAGGTTGTGGTGGTTATATCGCTAAACAAAAAATCAAGGGCGCACAAGTTCATGTCGTCATCGTGAGCAACGGAGCACTTGGTGTTCCGAAAGGAACTTCCCCAGAAGTGCGTAAACAAGAATGTCTTGCGGGATTGGCGCATTTGGATATAGAGAATGTGCAATTTTGGGATTATCCCGATGGTGCAATCCCCCTCAGCGGCGACATTTTACATGAATATCGGCGTATTGTCAACGAAATTAAGCCGACTGAGATACTACTACCCCATCCACAAGAACCCCATTCTGATCATGTTCGCGTGACGCGGGGTATTTTAAATGCCCTCGAAGAGCAATGGCAGGGCAATCTCTTGTTTTATGAAACAGTACATCCCGCTCCCGTTGTCAATCATATTGTTGATATTACAACAGAATTTGGGGCAAAAATACTTGCAATGCAAGCGCACGTTTCACAAACCAAGCAATTTGATTATGCTAACACGATTCAAAGCCTAGCGCGTTTGCGGGGCATTCATGCGAACGCGACGGGTGCTGAAGCGTTTTTATTATATGAATGGGATGGCACTTCTCAGCATTTTTTTGAAACCCGCCCCCTGATTTCAGTCATTGTGCGTGCCAATGAACTTGATTATCTCCGTTATGCTTTAAACAGTTTAATCCGTCAAACTTATGAACAATTTGAGGTGATTTTAGTCTGGTTTGGAGAATATTCGCCCTCACTGAAAGATTTTGAAGTACTGGATATTCGTTTTGTGCCAGGAAAAACGTCGCGCACTTTCAATTTAAATGAAGGCTTGCGTCATGCGCGTGGCGAATATATCGCTTTTCTCGATCAAGACGATATAGTCTATCCACAACACTTAGCCGCCCTTCTTGCAGAAATTCATGGACATCCCAAAGTGGATGTCACCTATAGCGGTTGTAAAGTCGTGGCTTGTGAAAAGCAGGAAACGCGAATTAAAGTCAAGAAAGTCATGGAAGTCATGAACCATGTTTGGCAATCAGGGCGTTTATTAATGGGGAATCAGATTCCGCTTCATGCCCTGCTATTTCGGGCAGGTGTCTTTCGCACCCATCAATTCGATGAAACGCTTGAGGCTTATGAAGATTGGGAATTATTGGCGCGTTTAAGCCTCTCTCATTTTCACTTTGTCCATTTGAATGAGATAACCTGTGAATATCGTATTTTCGGCGATAAGAACGAATCTTACACGCAACTCCATGAAAACAAAGGCTATCTTGAACATCGGCAAACCGTTCTCGCCAAAATACTCCAAAGAATGGAAGCGAGCCATCTTGAGCAAATTTCAAATATTGTCAAAGACTTAGGCACAGAACATGCTCAATTATCCACCCAACTGGCAAAACAAGCCAAACAGCATCAGGCAGAAACAGGCGCGTTAAATTATCAACTCGCCCAATATCAAGGACTAGAAGAATTACTCACCGAAGCCTGTGCGGATATTGGCATTGAAGCAGCAGGGCGGCAAGCCGTCGCGCAACTCATTGGGCGAACATTACCTCAGCAAACATTATTCTCAATTATCCTGCCCGTTTATAACACGGATCCCACGCTGCTCAGCGAAACGCTACTTTCTTTACGCAATCAAGCATTCGCCAATTGGGAATTATGTCTCGTCGATGATGGCTCAGATCGTGAAGAAACGCAACAACTTTTGCAGACATTACAGAATGATCCCATTATCGCAAAACGCCTTCACTTTTCGCGCCGCGACACGCAGGGCGGTATTGTCAAAGCCAGCAATGACGCAATTAAAATGGCAACCGCGCCCTACGTTGTTTTTCTTGATCATGATGATAGGCTACATAATGAAGCATTACTTCTCATCGCCCTGAAACTACAGCAGCGAGACTATACTCTGCTATATACTGATAGCCGAATGATTGATCACGCTGGGAAACCAATGCACACCTATCATAAAGCCGATTGGTCCCCAGAAACCCTATTACATCTGAATTACATCAACCATCTCACCGTTGTTAAGCGAGACGTTTTAAACCGTTTAGGGGGATTAGACTTTGACGGCGCACAAGATTGGAACTTACTACTACAATTAATTAATTTACCGGATGAACAAGTCTGCCATCTGCGTAAACCCCTTTACGACTGGCGAGCAACAGAAGGCTCATTGGCTTATAAAACCCGTGAAAAAAAATGGGCTTTTAAAACGGCACAATCTGCTGTTAAAAATCACCTGACGCAACGCGCCTTAGAAAAAGTGACTGTTCTAGCGAACAAAAGGGCAGCGGGCTGTATTCCTATATGGCATTTCCCCCAAGAACCCGTTGATATTATCATCCCAACCCATAACAATCTCAGAGGGCTGAAAATCTGTCTCAATGGTTTATTGCAACAAACCGACTATCCTCAATTCAACATTATCATTGTCGCCAATCGCTGTATTGAACCAGTACAAGATTATCTGGATACCCTACAATCCCACCCACAGATTAAAATATCAGTCAATGAGGACGAATTTAATTGGTCCGCCCTGAACAATCAAGGCGTTTTATCGGGAAACAATCCTAACCTATTGTTTTTAAACGATGATATTGAAATAAAACACACAAACTGGCTACGCAATATGAGCCGATATTTGTATTTAGACAGCGTTGGCGCGGTGGGCGCAACCTTATTTTATCCAAACAAACGCTTGCAACATAACGGCATCGAAACCCATCCAGAATGGATTGCCCGTAATATCGACGAATGGGGCGCGAAAAATCCACTTCGTATCACACGCAATGTCTCGGCTGTCACGGGCGCGTGCTTACTCACTCAACGCAGCGTCTGGGAAAAAGTGAACGGATTTGACGAAAAAATAAGCGTTTATTATAACGACGTTGACTTCTGTTTAGCCATCCGCGCCCACGAACTGAGAATTGTTCAAGCCAACGATGTCGAACTCACTCACCACGAAAAGGTGACTTATGGCAAAGATGATAATCCAGAAAAACAAGCCCTTTCCCATAAAGAAATCAACTTCATGAAAGAAAAATGGGGGGAACAATTAGCGGAACGTTATATGCCGCGCTACGATGTGCAGGCGAAACAGACGCGCATTTTGCGTGTTAAGTAACTGATGTGACGTACTATGTTTCCAAGATGTTTAAGAAATCCGATTTTTGAAAAGATTTCTAAGCGGCGAAACAATGTTTAATAAATCCGATTTTAGAACAAAAAATCGGATTTCTAAGCGGCGAAACGATGTTTAAGAAATTCTATTTTAGAACAAAAAATCGGATTTCTAAGCTCGAATAGAATCGCTTTGCGTAACATCAGTTAGTAATTTTTCTGAAAATCTATAGGCAACCCTTCAACTACCTTAATCGTCTCCAAGCTCACCGTGATAATCTTTTTCACCAATTCCAGAATATAGCCCTCATCTTCTTCACGGTTTGGATCATTGACGAGGCCACTTTTTTTATCCACTTTGACGCGATATTGTTCGATCACCCATTCAAGGGCGGAGCGGTTGCCCAGTTTATAATTGAATACTGCTTTAGGGATGCCCTCCAATTTTAGAAAGTCGTTGTAAATCAACTGGCGCTTATCTTTAGATAGGCGCATTTTTTCTACTTTCAAACTAAACGGCACTTTGGGATTTTCAATCACTTTGAGTGGGTAAGGTGCTTGCTGTTCATAGTTAATGTGTAAATCAGCTAATTTTTTACCTGATTTTGAAAATGACAAAAAATCCTGAGCCATTGGTAGGCGTGGGAGTTCGCGCTTGAGGTTGGCTGCGTATTTTTCACGATAGGCGGGGTGGTGAAGTAATCCATAAGCGTAGTGAAAAATAGCCCATTTGGTGATGGTGTTGTCTTTGTAGTGCTGGCGGTAGTGGGTTAGTGCCCAATCTGTAACGTTTTCGGTGCGGTTGGTGCCGTCTTCGGCGTAGGTGTAGAAAGGAAAACATTGCCCATTGGGAGTGAATTGGACTTCTGGAATAACTGAAACCATTAACGCAAAAAAAGGTTGGCTCATTCCAATGCCTTTGACACAAATCACCCGATTTTCATTTTCACTCTCAGGTGTGGGAAAAATAGAAGGGAAGACATAAACCCGATTGTTCATCGTCCTATCAAAAAATAGGTATGAACGAGTAAAAGGTCGATAAAGGGATTGTCTTATTTTTTCATCAGAAAATTCTGCTCTTTTTCCTGCTTTAAGACAGCTTTTTAAATCACCACTCCACTTAATCTGGCTTTCATCACTTTCCACAAAATCATCAATTTGAGCAACTTGCTCATTTTTCTCTAATTTAGAAAAAATCGCACTACTGTTTTCACAGTTTAGCCAATTTTGCCATTGTTGAACCTGTTCATTATAAGTTTCAATCAAACGCTGCATGTTATCAGCTAATTCGGATTGATTGAAATTATATGCCCAAGCATTGCGGTTGGTTTTTACGCCATTACTAAACAGATTAAAAACAACCCCATCAGCCGCCGTTTTTGCCCCTTTAGCCTCTTTCGTGCCTAACGGCAAAAACTCATCAAATTCCGAATGCAAACCATCAGTTAACCAAGTGTGTTTTTTGTCAATGACGACTCGCTCCATTTGAACATTGGCATAATTCTTAGTATTATCAAGAAATGCTTTTTTTTCCGGAGATTTTAAATAATCATCAACAGAATAAACAAAAATTTCAGCTTGTGATTTGGGTTGTTTGTGTTTGATAAAAAATGTAATTCCAATACTAACGCGAATCATATCATCAAAGACATTACCGCCTTCTTGACGGCGACGCTCTCCAGAAGTGCGAGCATTACCTTTTAAATTGATATGATAGATTTTAGAAAAATCTTCCCCTAAATGCTTACGCATCCCATCAAAAGCGATACTATCCAAAAAACTATTATTCGTTACAAAAGCAACAATACCCTCATCCCCAATCCTATCCGATGCCCACCGAATCGCCTTTACATAAGGATCAGATAAAGCATTTCTCAAAGTCGCTTTAGACTCCTTGCTATAAGTTTCTTTCACCCGTTCATCAATCACCGGATACTTGCGATTCTTATTATTGTCATTCTCATTAACTTGCCCCGCATTATAAGGCGGATTTCCAATAATCACAAAAAAATCTTTTTTAGTCTGCATTTTCACTCGCTCCGTATTTTCCGGCGCGAACAGATCAGAAATTTTCTTATCTGCCAATTCAAAGGTATCCGCTAAACAAATTCCTTCATAAGGCTGATATTTTCCCATCAAATCCAAATATTCATGCTCAATATTCATTGAAGCGATATAATACGGCAACAACATCACCTCATTACAATGCAACTCTTGAGCATATTTCTCTTTTAAACTTAAACGACTTTGAGCCGCAATTTCCCGCATAATCCGCACAATAAAATTACCGGTACCCACAAACGGATCAAGAAAATGCACCCTTTTACTCGTCAAAGACTTCCCAAACTCCTTTTGTAAAATCTCATCAATCGACTTCACCATAAAATCAACAATCGGTTGCGGCGTATAAACTATCCCATGCGTATCCGCCACTTTAACCGAAAAGCCTTGAAAGAATCGCTCATAAACCGTATTCAAAAAATGCTGCTTATAATCATACTCATCAATTGTCGCAGCAACATCCTCTAAAGCCTTATAAAAATATTTGAGATCATCAAAAAAAGCATCGCGGTTGAAAGAGTGCGCCGTCAGCTTATCAATCACATTCTCAATCTCACGGGCAATAATATTGCGTTTGGCAAAATCCGGATGATTGAAAATACGGCGAAAAACGCGCTCAGTGAGTAGATGCTGGATCAACATTTCCTCAATAGCTGCATCGGTTAGATTAGGATTAATCGCTTGATGGCATTGATCGGCAAAACGGTTAAAAGCCCCTTTAAAGTCTTTATCGTCAACGCGCGCTTTCTGAATTAAGCCTAATAGTTTCTTTGATAATTCTGGCACCCGGCTTTTAAACTCCTGGGCTGCTAAATCCCACCGCTCATATTCTGGACGTTTGAAATTAAAAAACGCTGCTAAGACTTTGACCAAATTAGCCGATTCTGCCAAAGACAAATCTAAAACTTCGCGCCCATTCTGATATAAAATGGCGCGATTTGGTGCCTGAAAAATAATATTATCATTAGGATAATTATCCTGATAAAGCTTTTTTTGAACCTCTTTACTTAAATCATCTTTAGAATCTTTAGCTTCCCAATAGCCGCGAGGAATGTTGGTATTGTCAAATAGCACACCATCTAAACGAATGCGCTTTTTGCCTCGATTCAGGGTATTTTCTTGAGTTAATACCCATTTTGATTGTTTAGCAATCGCCTCTAAAAGATGTTGAAAAGCGATTTTGACGGTGCCCTCATGAACTTGCCCTAAACGCTCAAATTCTTTGAGTTCTTTATAGTAGATTTGGAAGTGTTTTTGTTTTGGGGTGATTTTAAACATATTGTGTACGCTAATTCTAATTGAACTTATCCTGATTGAACTTAGTAAATGTAGGATAGAGCCGCTTTCGCTTTGTAAAAGGAGTCCAACGCTTCAGCTTTGGAAAGAACAACAAAGCTAAAGCATTCGAGGTTTGAGTTTTTATCATCAGTAAAAACTGAAACTGGCGTAAACAGTAGATGTCTTAATAGACAGTTGTGTGGTTATTTCTTTTTAACCTTTTACCTGGATTGCAACCTCTCATCGTTATACACAACTTTTTAAGTATTTGATTTAAATGATTTTTTCGTAGGGTGGGTAGAGCGAGAGCGAAACCCACCGAACCGCCAAAAATGGTGGGTTTCGTTTCACTCTACCCACCCTACTTTTGACGATTTTTGACTTATGTATAACGATGAGAGGGCAACCTGGGCAACTTAAAACTGGTCGACCAGATGGAACGGGGGGCACCCTCGCCGCGTTTTCTTCAAAAAAATCAAACCTCGAATGTATTCCAAAGTAACATAAGGAACGTGCATGAAATAATATCGACAAAAACCTGACAGGTTTTGGAAACCTGTCAGGTCTGATTCCAGATGGTGGAATTGATTTCACGTTCCTAATAATTTTATCATGCCCAAAACTGAAGGCAATTTATTAGCCAGGTAGGCCGTTGCACAGTCCTTTTCGTGCAACGGCTTCCTCATTAAAAAAGTGCCGTTGCGCCGTCTTTTTGGTGCAACGGCCTACATGACTTCAGATTTAGCAAAGGAGTCCAAACCTTCAGATTTGGCAATGGAATCCAAACCTTCAGATTTGGCAAAGGAGTCCAAACCTTCAGATTTAGCAAAGGAGTCCAAACCTTCAGATTTAGCAAAGGAGTCCAAACCTTCAGATTTGGCAATGGAATCCAAACCTTCAGATTTGGCAAAGGAGTCCAAACCTTCAGATTTGGCACGTCCAAATATAAAGGTTTGGACTCCAAAATACGTCCAAATCTAAAGGTTTGGATTCCAAAATACGTCCAAATCTAAAGGTTTGGACTCCAAGGCTTACTCTGGTTCCCAAACAGAGTTTGGGAACCAGAAATAACATTGGGGATTTTATTCCTTAATATTAACTTTAACACCCTCAGTAACACGCCCAAATAAATCAATCACATCGCGATTGTACATCCTAATACAACCATGTGATGCGATTTCACTGATTTTATTCTCTTCCGCCGTGCCGTGAATATAAATATAACGTTTGTAGGAATCTATCCCACGCCCTGAATTTTTCCCCCGCTCTAAGCCCTTTAACCACATAATACGTGTGGTCACTAAGTCACCCGCACCAGGCACGTTCATTTCTGCGATTTTGCCCGTTGAACGACGCGCCCTAAAAATCATCCCCTCTGGCGCACCCTCACCAAATTTTTTTTCAATACGATGCTGCCCTAATGGGGTTTTATTGCTGCCCGCCTGACTGCCAATACCATATTTAGAGGTTGACACGGGATAAATCTTCTTCTCTTCATTGCCCCCCACATAACGACAGTATAGGTAAAGCTGCTGTTCTGAGATATCCACCTCAATTCTGGAATCAATGGGTGTTGCCGTACAGGGTTGAACCTGCTCTGAAGTCTGATTCATCTTATCACCACTCTGTGCTACTGCTTGGAACTGTTGGGCGGATACCTCTGTGGAATTTATCAAACCGAATGTCATGGGTATAACCAAAAGTAAACTTAGCCATAAAACAGGTTTTATTCTAGTACGTCTTGATTTCTGTCTCATTTAAAATTCTCCTTAGTTCAATTTAAAGCGATTTATCGCCTTACGTGATACGTTTGTATTATAATAACATTAATCACAAGTTCAAAGCGAAGCGTTATATTCCTAAATGAAAAAAATTTATACTTCACCAGATAGGCTCATGGTTTTTCATTTTAAAAATATTCTAGAAAGCGATAATATCACTTGTTTCATCAAAAATGAATTTTTAGCAGGGGCCATTGGTGAACTTCCGCCTCATGAATGTTGGCCAGAACTTTGGATTAAAGATGATAAAACATATCATAGTGCCTTGAAATTGTTAGAAAAAACAGAAGTGCTTGACGAAACAAGTTATTCCGCTTGGGAATGTAGTCGATGTGGAGAAAAATTAGAAGGGCAATTTACGGCTTGCTGGCAGTGCGGAGAGAGTAGATATAGGTGAGTACAAAGCTAAAGCGTTGTATTCCTGACAAAGCTAAAGCGTTGTATTCCTGACAAAGCTAAAGCGTTGTACTCCTATTAAAAGCGATTTTTTGGAGTACAACGCTTCAGCTTTGTTTTAAAATCGCGGATTACGCATTAAAAGCGATTTTTTGGAGTACAACGCTTCAGCTTTGTTTTAAAATCGCGGAT
>JAOZSV010000024.1:27447-35581 GCA_029939505.1 Thiotrichaceae bacterium
TACGCAAATAAGACTTAGTAAATGTGCGTTCAGAAACGTTGATTTTAAATTGAGCCTCTTTAACCACAATTTCTGTCCATTCATCAGGAAGTTCCATTTTCTGCATACGTTGCACCGTTGCAATGACTTTCTCCCCCATTTTTTTAATTTCCTGCGTATCCATTTTTTTAACCAAAACATTATCTTGATCATAAAAAGCGTGTTCCAAAACAATATAGTCTGCACGAATTTTGAGTATTTCCTTACCCCAAACAACGGGCGCGTCTTCAAAAGGCACGGATTCGATAACAAACACAGTTTGCTCTTCGTGGGTTTCAGTCCCTTTGAGGGTGTGCGTGTAGTATTTGAGTAAATTATCCGCCCTAGCGACATCGTTGTTAGAAAAATCCGAACCCATCCAACTTTGGTTCATCATACTGGATGGAATTTTGATAACACGGTTAGTTTTGGGCGAAAAAGTCCACATTTTGTCATTTTTCGTTAGGGTGGCATTACCCTTATCTTTTTTGGGGTTAATCACCCGTACTAAGGAATTTTTCAAACCTTGTGTCCATACTTCTAGTGTCATCGTGCGTTGCCATTCGGGGCGGTGGATGATCATATCTGATACGGAATAAGAGGAGTTATCACGCCAGTAGTCAATAGCCGCTTTGACAATCGCGGTGGTTTGTTGATCAGCAAATGCTGGAGAGAGATTGCAACAAAAAAGGAGTAATAAACATAAGTGAGAAAAATAGTATCGCATAATGAAAAAACCTTTATAGTTTAGAGTTTGAATCAAACCTCAGAGGTTTTGAAAACCTCAGAGGTTTTTGAGACAGAGTTGGAATCAAACCTCAGAGGTTTTTGAGACAGAGTTGGAATCAAACCTCTGAGGTTTTGAAAACCTCTGAGGTTTTTGAGACAGAGTTTGAATCAAACCTCTGAGGTTTTTGAGACAGAATTTGAATCAAACCTCTGAGGTTTTTGAGACTTCCATAATCATTTAAGCACACACAATATCACTATGTCAAAATCCATACAACGGATCGAAGAAGAATACTGGTTAGCTTTAAGACGTGCCCCAGGCGTAGGAGCCGTAAAATTTATGCGTCTCATCACACATTTTGGGAATCCGCGCAACGTCTTTGAGGCGAGTCAATCGGAATGGAACGCATTGAAATTAAATGAAAAATTGTGCAATTATTTGCAAGCACCAGATTGGTATGCTGTTGAAAAAGAGTTAAAATGGTTAGCACAACCCAATAATCATTTATTGACTTTTATTCATCCAGATTATCCACCGCTTTTGCGTGAAATTGCTGATCCACCCCCGATATTATTTGTGCATGGCGATAATACATTACTGTCTAGTCAACAAATTGCTATCGTAGGGACACGTAAACCGACTAACGAAGGTGTACAGACCGCGAGAGAGTTTGCCGAATATTTGTCTCATCAGGGTATCACCATTACCAGTGGTATGGCGTTGGGCATTGACGGCGCAAGCCATTGGGGGGCATTAGCCGCTTCAGGTAAAACGATTGCTGTTGCAGGAACAGGATTAGATCGCATTTATCCTTCTCAACATCGTGAATTGGCCTATAAAATTGGTGAAACCGGGGCTTTAGTATCGGAATGGCCTTTGAATGTCACTATTCGACGCAGCCATTTTCCGATTCGTAGTCGTGTAGTGAGTGGGTTATGTTTAGGTACATTAGTTATTGAAGCCCCAGAACGTAGCGGTGCCTTATATGCCGCACAACATACCATTAAGCAGGGGCGTGAATTATTTGCGATACCAGGTTCTATTCATAATCCGTTAGTAAAAGGTTGCCATCAGTTAATTAAAAAAGGGGCTAAATTGGTAGAAAGTGCCGCCGATATTCTTGAAGAATTACAAATTCATCGCCCTTTCACCGCCAAAACTCAAGTTGAAATTCGAGGTTCAAGTTTTTTACCGAAAAAACTTGAACCTCGAACTCAGTTTCCTCCAACAAAACCTGATGAACGGTCTGCCTCTCAACTGGCACAAAATTCAGAGGATGAAAATCGTTCAAGAAAGCCTGATGAACTATCTGCCTCTCAACTGGCACAAAATTCAGAGGATGAGAATCGTTTATTGGCGTATTTAAAACTTGGTCCCACTTCTATTGACAATTTAGTTGAACAAAGTGAATTAACAGCGGGGGGAGTGTCCTCTATGTTGTTAATGCTTGAATTGCGCGGATTAGTAGTGACTCAAACTGGTGGACTTTATGCACTTCATAATAATGCTTAATGGTTTACTCCTCGTTCCCAAGCTCCAGCTCTCATCGTTATACATAAGTCAAAAATGGCTAAATGTCGGGTGGATAAGCGTCGCGTCATCCACCTTTTTCGTGGTTTGGTGTATGACGCTATCGCTTATACACCCTACAATCAATGACTTAAAAACTGGTGTATAACGATGATATCTCCAGCTTGGGAACGAGAGGGTATAACGCCGACGCGTTATCGTCTGCCTTCCCACGCCGGCGCATAGAAACAAGAAAAAATGACTCACCTGACCGTTTTTAAGCTGATGGTTTTGGTAACAAGCGTATTGAACAGTAAGCTGCCATATACACAAAATCCATATCCATCGTGAAGAGTTGTGCATTTTGTTCAATCGCTATCGCTGCAATTAAACAATCAGTCGCTGAAGTGGTTACGCCGTTGCGACGGCAAATATTCGCTATTTTAGCCGCTTCAATATGATGTTCTTCTGTGGCTAAAATAATGGGAAAAGCTTCTACTAATACCCGCAATTTTTCAAATTGCGCCTGTTCGCGTAAACCAGATAGAAATTCTTGAACAACAATACCGGGGATAGCAAGTGGTTCATTGTCTTGAATCATTTCCTGCAATTGAAGAACTTCAGGTGGTTTTTCCGAATCATCACGGTATTTCCGGCGATAAGCGGCTGACAAAATCGGGGTATCTAAAAGAATCATCTGCCTTGACTCCTTCGATCCATTTCGGCTAAAAATGCCGGTTCAAAATCAATGGTACCAAAATGTTGAATTGATTCAATACGTTTACGCCATCGAATATACTCTTTAAGTGCTTCGTTTATAGTTTCCCGCTTGGTTTTATGTCCACCCAGTTGTTTTGCTTGTTCAAGTAATTCTTGATCGGCCATTTGTATATTAATTGTTTTCATCGTTTTCTCCTGAAATATTGGGGTAAGGAACGTGCATGAAATAATTAGGGCAACTTGCCCTTAACTTACTTACTATAGCATTTCCCTTTTGAGTTAAGTACATATCTTGTAGGCTGCACACCTTTAAGTCGCTGTCAATTTTCAGTTGGGCGGTTCGGCTCAGAAACCAACGATTTCTTATGTGGCTATTCATGTTTAACCCCTTCGGGGTTGAAACGAACTCACCCCAATGGGGTGAAATGTAAATAGCCACCGATGAAATCGGTGGAACAATTTGAAACCCACCTCAATTCCACCGATTTCATCGGTGGCTATTCATGTTTAACCCCTTCGGTGTTGAAACTCACCCCAACGGGGTGAAATGTAAATAGCCACCGATGAAATCGGTGGAACTTGGAAGCACCTTGCGTCACATCAGTTCATAATGTCTAATCCTGAAAATCCTGAAATATTTCTCGCATTTCCTCTAAACCTGCGGTTATTTTTCCAAAAGTGACTAATGCCTTTAAAGACTTTTCAGACGTTAATTCAATCTGATATTGTCCGGGGGGCAAATCGCTTTGTAAGGGAATGACAAAAAAGCGTCCCTTATCAACAAAATCATCGCGGGTATTGAGCACCATCGCTTGCCCTTCACCAGCAGGCTGTAAGTCATAATGGCGTTTTGGAAAAGTCCAGCTTGTGTAGTAGTTATACGACATTTGTGGATGCTTAGTCAATTTAACTTGTACTTGAAAACGCTCTTTCGTCCCCTGGGGCATATAAATGCGGGCTGATAATAACTCATTGTTGTTGCTAATTTTTTCATAATTAAATCGCAAAATTTTTGACTGAAATTGATGGGCTAAACGTTTAATATAAACCGATTTTTTTGAGACTGGCTTGGCATAGTTAATAAAAAATCGCCCATTTCCTTTGACTTTTAAAGTCAATCGATGTCTCCCAGTGGTGAGTTTGGGCAATTTCAATTCTCCTCGCTTGCCCGTGAGATAGGCTTTATAGTGCAAACGATTGTCTCGTATAATGCGTATTTTAGTCGGGCGCGAAATTTGATAAATCAACTTGGGCTGTATTCTTTTTCTTGGACTCACAAATTGCAATGTGATAGTATGATTTTTAGGTATTTCTTGATAATAAACACCATAAGATTGATCACGTATTGGTAATTGACTATCTCTGGGCGTTAATATATAACGTGATCGATATTTTCCGTCTGGCTTATAATCTTCCCAAGTATATCTGCCCGCTAAGAGATCCTTATTCTTTTCTTTATCACGGGGAGGGCGATTTTGGATACCCACTTGTAGGATACGATCCTGTTGAAAGATCAGTTCATCATTTTTAGGAGGTAACCTAAACCATGCGGGTTGTTGCTGACTCTTATCGCTTTCATAATCTTCAGGAACGCTCGTTTTTTGTAATAAGGCAGCGGGTCGATTATAAACCGCTAAAAGTGCTTGACAAGGACTACTTAAACGCAGCGTTGTAATATCCGATGGAATGGAGAAATAATAAGTATCGGCTTCGGAAAGGTCAAACCACTTCCACAAATCATCAGTTGTGATTCTATCATAGAACGAACGAGGCTGTGTCAATGGCAATGTGCCTTTTTTTTTAGATTCCCCCAGAGCATTTAGCATCGTGTATATGACGTGACAATCTGCTGAAAAACCTTCAATGCCCTCCTTGAAACTTAAGGAGGGTATTTTATTCCATTGTTCAGAAGCGGTTATTTTCTCTATTTTTTCAGAATTAGAAAGTTCATTTCCTTCTGCGCCTTCTATAAAAGGTAATAATAATCGTCGAATGTTGACGCGCACAGGGGTCGCCTGTTGATCATTATGATTAATTTCATAATCCACAGATTTATCTTTCTGTACCAATGTCGTTGTTATTAGTAATGGGGGCTGTGCTATTTCCTCTTCAGGTAAATCGAACGGTTTGACATAAGCACGCATCATCAGCGGTTGAGACGCACTGATTTCCAGTAAACCATTAGCAAATCCCTGTTCAAAAGCCTTTTCGCTCCCATCCCACTCGAAGGAATATTGTAAACGCCGTTTGTCTCCATACCATCTAATGTGAATGAGCGCGGCTGAAGTGAATGGGCTTTGCCCTAAAAGGGGAAGGGCTTTTTTAAACGTTAAACGCACTTGATTCTTTGGGGCTAATAATGTTAAAATTTTCCAGTGTAGCGCATCAACGAATACGCCATAATTGGGTATTTCTGGATGAACAGACTTACTTTTTATTATTTCTCTGCGAATATAAAAAGATCGGTACTGATATGCCTCACCAACAATGCCCAAAGGACCAATGGGTGTCCATTTTTGTCTCAATAAATTCAGTTTTTCCTGTTCATTTAATAAGGGATAATCATAGATACTCCCTTGTGCCAACGTTTTTTTCTGTACATGATTTAGGCGATGCCATAAAAAAGCCAGTTTATATTCTTTTACGGTTTCCAGCCAATAAACGCGAATGGCAACATTAATGACACCCGGATCGGTTGACTTTGGTTCTGAATGAATACGAAATTGTAACAGGGCTGCTTTTGGATACTCGCTCAAGTTAATTAGCATATTGCGTCCATCTGTCGGTTGCTGATTAGGATCAGTATAATACGCCGCCAGTTGTCCTTCCTGAGTTTCCTTATTATTCTGATAAACTGTTATACGAGTGCGATGATGATAAATATCTTTAATCAATACGCGACCTTTTTTATCAAGTATTCTATACTCTAAAGCATATCGCCATTCTTGTTCGCTATTACGGCTCAGCGTTTCAGGAACAGTGACATTTTGCCATTGGATATCGTTTTTGAGATTGAGAGCGTAAGGAATACTGGCATTGCTCAACACCTTGAGCAGTTGATACTTAGGCAAGAGTGGAAATTCTGTCCAATCGTTTTTATTAAGGATATAGACTACTCGCTTGAGCGTTTTCGTCCTTTCCTCCTGTGATTGAATCACTTTTTCCCCTTGTTTTTTTAACCAATCACTTGAATAGTGCCAACTTTGCCAAACTAAAAATAAAATGAAGAGAATAAAAAGGATTTGGTATAAATAGCGAAAAATGGCTTGAAAGTCTAGCCATAATGAACGGTTTTGGTTAAAATTGATTTGGTATCTTAAACCGCCATAATGAGTTATATTAGGATATTGTGTCTTGTACATTTTTAAGTTTCAAGTGTAAAAATATAATGATGAGAAACCAAGTTTCTTGAAGAAACTTGGTTTCTTTTCCTTGAGGCGAATTTTGAAAAAAACTTTAATTGATAATTTATGAATATTCAAACGATTTCTACCACTCCTTTTAAAAGACAAAAACCAGGCACATCAGGCTTGCGTAAAAAAGTCAGCATATTTAAGCAGCCGCATTATCTTGAAAATTTTGTCCAATCCATTGTTGACTCATTGGAGAATTTTAAAGGCAAAACCCTCGTAATCGGCGGTGATGGACGCTATTATAATCAAATCGCCATCCAAATTATTTTAAAAATAGCGGCGGCTAATGGTTTTGGGCAAGCATTGGTTGGGCAGAAAGGAAGACTTTCTACACCCGCCGTTTCGGCTATTATCCGCAAATATCATGCCTTTGGTGGCATTATTCTCTCGGCCAGCCATAATCCCGGCGGCCCTGATGGCGATTTTGGGATTAAGTACAATATCAGTAATGGTGGTCCCGCGCCTGAAAAAATCACGGAGGCGATTTATGCCTTTTCCCAAAATATCAGTGAATATAATATCATTGAAACGGCTGATGTTGATTTAGAACAACTGGGTGAAACGCTTATGGGAGACATGAAAGTCAAAATCATTGATCCCGTTGCTGATTATGCCGTTCTTATGGAACAACTCTTTGATTTTGAAAGCATAAAGGCTCTTTTTCACTCGGGATTTACCATGCGTTTTGACGCGATGCACGCCATTACAGGGCCTTATGCAACCTTCATTTTGGAGGAAAAACTCGGTGCGCCTCAAGGTACGGTGATGAATGGAATCCCTTTGATAGATTTTGGAGGCGGACATCCTGATCCTAATTTGGTTTCTGCTCATGATTTAGTTGAACTCATGTCTGGTGACAATGCACCGCAATTTGGTGCAGCTTCCGACGGAGACGGAGATCGTAATATGATTTTAGGGCAACGTTTCTTTGTCACGCCCTCTGACAGTCTCGCTATATTAGCCGCTAATGCAACCCTCGTTCCTGCTTATAAAGACGGTTTAGCTGGTATAGCTCGCTCCATGCCAACGAGTGAAGCTGCTGATCACGTCGCCGACGCGCTCGACATTGGTTGCTATGAAACCCCGACTGGGTGGAAATTTTTTGGTCATTTGTTGGATGCGGGTAAAGTTACCCTCTGTGGTGAAGAAAGTTTTGGGACAGGCTCTAACCATCTGCGGGAAAAAGATGGACTTTGGGCAGTTCTTTTTTGGTTAAATATTTTAGCGGCACGCCAACAATCTGTGGAAAGCATTGTGCGTGAACATTGGGCAAAGTATGGGCGTAATTTCTACTCCCGACATGATTATGAAGGCGTGAATAAAGAAGCCGCCGAGTTATTAATGGAAAATTTGTATAGCACTTTCAGTAACTTGCAAGGCAAACAATTCGGCTCACACATCGTTGAATATTGCGATGATTTCAGCTATATCGATCCTATTGTTCACAGTATTAGTCAAAATCAGGGGATGCGAATTGGTTTTCAAGATGGCTCGCGAATTATTTATCGTCTCTCTGGCACAGGCACAGAGGGAGCCACTTTGCGCGTCTATTTGGAATCTTATGAAGAAAACACTGTTAAACATCACTTAGACGCTCAAGATGCACTGGCCGATTTAATTAAATTGGCTAATGAAATCGCCGGGATTCAAAAATATACAGGGTACGACAAGCCTTCTGTGATTACCTAAGAAGCACAAGTTTTAGCACTTTTTGGAGTCCAAACCTTTAGATTTGGACGTGTTT
>JAOZSV010000141.1:0-2167 GCA_029939505.1 Thiotrichaceae bacterium
TGAAAAAATCGGATTTCTTAAATTATCGTTTCGCCGCTTAGAAATCCGATTTTTTGAAAAAATCGGATTTCTTAAATTATCGTTTCGCCGCTTAGAAATCCGATTTTTTTCAAAGATTTTTTAAACATCTTGGAAACATAGTGCGTAACATCAGTTATTAACTATTTTATTTTTAATGTTTTTTTATCCTTTTTTATAAATAATCCTTGTCGTTTGTGGTTAAAAAAACTTGATGATCGAGTATTAGAAACCGAGTTTTTTGAAAAAATTCGGTTTCTGAGCGCGAATAAAATCTCTGAAAACTTATGCTTTGCTACTTAACTCACCACTCCAAAATTTCTTCTGCCATTCCAATACCATCTGCGATACATAAATCACGCGCGGGTTTGGTAAAACCACCTAATGAGAAATAAGCCGCTAAAACCTTCACTTCGGGGAATTGAGTCTGATAGATTTTCACTTTTTCTTGAAAATCAGTAATGAACTGCGATCCGATAGGAGTCTGCGTTTTTTTGACTTCCACTAAAACGACTCGTTCATCCGAAGAGTCTGCCACGATATCCAATTCCAGGTTTTTGCCATCTTCACGCTGAATGTGAACGCGTTCTTTTACTTTTTGCAGGTTCAACGGTGTTGTATCAGTGACATTGGAAAAAAACAAGGATAATGCAAATCGTTTGCGATTCCGCATTGCAACGGCTAAGATATGTTCAGCAAATTTTCCCGCATAATGATTGAGCTTGCCCTGTAATTGCTTGTTTTTACGGGTTAATTGAGCAATTTCTGCCGTAAATTCTCGCTTCAGATTGGGTACCGCATCCTTGATTTCTTCTTCAAAGCGATTGCGTAGCACTAAATTGAGCGTACCATCCTGTAATCCCCTAAATTGAATATCAGAAACGCCACGCTGAATTAAATCCGCTTCTTTAAGCGTTTTTAATTGCCGATGAATTTCATTCACCTCTAAATCCAGCTTTAATTCTTCTTGCAATTTTTTGGGAGTAAAGTAGCGTTCATGATGTTTACTCAAATACAACAAGATATTTTTGGCATTGCGATTATTCACTTGAGCAACCGTGTATTCAATATATTCCTCCCAAGTTGAAAACATTTCCGCCGTGTAAGACGAAATTTCATAATTGACGGTATTAACCACCCCTTCGGAAGTAGTTAAATCCTTTTCCTCATAATCGCTGAGTATGACACAGGAGATAAAAAAATGATCCGCCATACATAACTTGTTGATTTGCAAAGCAGTTTCGTTTGTAATCGCTTGTTCATAAAACAGGGCGTATTGATAAACCGCTTGCAAGCCTTCATCCTCAGTTAAATAGGGCGAAAAGCGCACTTGCTTTAAACGCCCCCCTTTTAAATAGCGGCTCATAATTTCCAGCAACCAATTAGCATAAGAGCCTGTCACGAGCATCGGTGCCAGTTTGGATTCTGATAAGGAGTTATAACTGCCAGGTATGCTTTCATCTGGATTGTCTTGACAGTTTTCATCTCGATAAACGAGGTTAATATATTGAAATTCGTCTAAAATTACTAAAATTCTTTGCTCATAAAAACCAGCAAAACGATGAGGTGCGGAACAAGCGGTTTTCCATAGAGAATTATTTAACCGATTTTCCTTGTCAAACAACATTGAATCTATATCGTTCACTAAGAGTTGAACTGAGTTTTTCAAGCCATATTCTCTAATTTCTGTTAACGACAGTTGCTCGTTAACCATTTTCTCATCTCGTTCGAGAAAAGAAATATATTGCGAAGCAAAAGTACGATAATAATCAATTGCCAAATTGGGAAACCAGATTTTAATCTCACCAAATTCAAAATAAAAGGGAATCACCGTGCCATTATCGCTCCACAACTGATTAAAAATCCGTTGTACAAAGGCGGTTTTGCCGCTTTTGCGTCGGGCGATAATGACTCTGGATTTGGAAAGTCTTTTCGGAATATTCGCCAACCAGTTGTCGAAATATTTCAATTCTCGTTCCCGCCCTACGAATAATGCGGGTTCACCGATTTTCTCGCTTAATGGATACTGCATATTTTTTACCTTAATGCTTCAAACCTGACAGGTTAAAACCTGTCAGGTTTGGCTATGGTTCATAGACTTTCAGAAAAATGTTTTGTTTGGAAGCCAAACCTCTGAGGTTTTAGAAAC